>NZ_JBVKAE010000016.1:0-199029 GCF_055598845.1 Amycolatopsis sp. NPDC039088
TGGACACTTACCCGTGCAAATAGGGTCCTTTGTGGACAGACCAGTCGCCGTCCCCGCTCCCGTCAGCCGGTCCGGACCCACGCCGGGGCACGCCATGTTTGCCTTACCCCTCAATAACCGTCATTACCACTCACGACGCCTAGACGCCCCAGTCCGGCCGCAATGGCATGCCGGAGTCACCGTCCGGGCCGACCTTCACCCCGAGCACCTGGTGCAGTTCGATTTCCCGTCGCTCGAAGGCGAGGCGGCAGGCGGCCATGTACAGCGCCCAGACACGGCTCCGCCCGGCGCCCGCTTCGGCGACGGCCGCGTCCCAGTTCGCGTCGAGGTTGGCGCACCACGCGCCGAGGGTGGTGGCGTAGTGCTCGCGGAGGTTCTCCGAGTGCCGCACCTCGAGCCCGCTGTCGTGCATCGCGGTGGCGATCTCCCCGACGGACTCCAGCTCACCGTCGGGGAAGACGTACCGGTCGATGAACCCGCGCGATCGATGCGGGACGGAGGTGTCCGGGTTGGTGATGCAATGGTTCAGCAACCGCCCTTGCGGCTTCAGTTTCCCGGCCAGGAAACGGAAGTACGACGGCAGGTTCCGTGCTCCGATGTGCTCGGTGAGCCCGATCGACGACACGGCGTCGAAACCGGTTTCGGTGACGTCGCGGTAGTCGAGGTGCCGTACCTCGGCCCGGTCCGCGAGCCCCTTGGTCACGATGTCCTTCTGTGCCCACTGCGCCTGTTCGCGCGAAAGGGTGACGCCCAGTGCCTCGACGCCGTAGTTCGCGACCGCGTGCTCGACCATCCCGCCCCAGCCGCAGCCGACGTCCAGCAGCCGCATACCCGGTTTGAGGGCGAGTTTCCGGCACACCAGGTCGAATTTGTGCTCCTGCGCCTCTTCCAGCGACGCGTCTGCGGACGGGAACGCGGCGCAGGTGTAGGCCATCGACGGGCCCAGAACCAGTTCGTAGAACCGGTTCGAGACGTCGTAGTGGTTCGAGATCGCGTTGCTGTCGCGTGCTTTCGAGTGCCGCAGCCCGTCGAAGACGCGTTTGACGCGGCTCGGCAGTTCTTCGGCGGGTGGGGCGACCCGGCGCAGATGCCTGGGGCCGAGTTCGCGCAGCAACCACAGGCGATCCGCGGTGCTGAGCTGATCGACCTGAGCCACGAGGGCACGCAGCGCCGTGTACAGGTCACCGTCCACATCGAGCGCACCGGCGACATAGGCGCGTGCGAGACCGAGGTCTCCCGGGGACGACATCAGGTACGTCAGCGCCAGTGGTGAGCGGACCTGGATCGACACCGGCGCGTCGGCCGGGCCGCTCGTGCTGCCGTCGTAGGCGGTGATGGACACTTGGGCGCTCGGGCCGAGCAACCGCTCGAAGATCTTCCCGACGGTCGTGTTCTCAGCCATGTTCTTCTCTCTTCTTCCCAGCCCGGGTCACCGCCGCCGCACGCATTTCGCGTACAGGTCGAGCAGGCGGCCGTCCGGGTCGTAGGCCGTTTTCAGTTTCCGGTAGGCGTCGCCGTTGTACAGCCGCCAGAACTCGTCTTCGGTATAGAAACTGTCGGAGTACAGCGATTTCCGCCCGCCGAGCCGGGTCACTTCGGCTTCGATCAGCCGATTGTGCGTATCCGGCTCCTCGCCGGGGTCCAGTGGGACCGCGGACCAGAAGCCGAAGTTGACGTACAGCGTCTCGGGGTCCAATTCGTATAGTGGCGAGTTGACCCCGCCCGGCCGCTGCTTCAGCGGGCAGATCCACACCGGGCTGATCGGGATCTCGCGGCGGAAGAAGTCCAGGAACTCCGCGGCCCGCGACAGCGGCACCTCGATGTCCTGGACGATGGTCTCTTCCGGCGGGAGACCACGCAGCTTGAGCAGCTTCGCGGCGATCCCGAACCGGCGGTCGAGCGCCACCGCCTTCCAATAGACCGACGACCGCAGCAGCCGCCTGCCCAGCAGCAGCCGGGGGAGCCGGTGCTGCACGCCGAACGCCCGCGAGCACCAGAACCAGTCCGTGTCCCAGCGCCACAGGTAGTCCCGGACGCTCAGGTGGTCGGTCTCCCGTTCACGGATCGACTTGTAGTAGATATCGAGCCAGGTGTAGTCGCTGGTCGCGGGCGCGGAGGTGGTGAACGTGCCCAGCGTCAGATACTGCTCGCCGGGCCCGAAGACCGTCCCGTCCACGAAGTCGGCCGACCCGTTCCGGCAGGCTTCGCCGAGCGCGGCGAAGTACTCCTCGGTGTCGTCATACCGGACGTGGTCGAGCCGCACGTACGGTTTGACCGGCTCCAGCTCGATCTTCAGCCGCAGCGCGTAGCCGAGCGTCCCGTACGAGTTCGGGAAGCCGTGGAACAGGTCGCTGTGCTCGTTGTCCGCCCGCGCGACGACGACCCTGCCGTCGCCGGTGAGCAATTCCATCTCCAGCACGGACTCGTGCACGAGGCCGTTGCGGAACGACGACGACTCGATACCGAGGCCGGTGACCGCGCCGCCGAGCGTGATCGTCTTGAGCTGCGGCACGACCAGCGGCATCAGCCCGTGAGGAAGGGTCGCGTCCACCAGTTGCTCGTAGGTGACCATCCCCTCTACGTCGGCCGTGCGGGCCAAGGGATCGACATCGAGCACGTGCGTGAACCCCGAGACGTCCAGTCCCGGTGTACTGGTCGCCGTCCGCGCGCGGAACAGGTTCGACGTCCGCTTCGCCAGCCGGATCGTGCCGTGCAGGCCTGCCAGTTGCGCACGGAGTGTCTCCGTGCGCGCTTCGTGTTCGGCGAACCGGACCAACCGCGCCGTCGCTCGGGTGCCGCTGTCGTTGCTAGCCATCATTGATCGCCATCAACTCATCGTGCCTGACGAAACCGCCGCGCGCAGCCCTTAATCTCTACCTGAGCCGCGGCAAGGGAACGGCGTCGGCCATCGCCGTGAAGCCCTTGTCACCGGGGTGGAGGTGATCGCCGGAGTCGTACTCGGGTTTCATCCGCTGCGGGTCGGCCGGATCGCGGATCACCGCGTCGAAGTCGATGTAGCCGTCGAACAGCCTGCTTGTCCGGATGAACCGGTTGACCGCCTGCCGGGTCTCCTCGAGTTCCGGGGTGTAGGAACGCCAGCCCTTCCACGGCGTGATCGTCGCGCCGAGCACCCGCAGACCGCGGTCGTGTGCCCGGGTGGCGATCTGCTTCAGCGCCGAGATGATCTTGCCCGGATCGGCCTGATGCGGTGTCTGCTGGATGTCGTTGATGCCTTCGAACACGATCGCCGTCCGCGCGCCGGACTGGCTCAGCACGTCCCGGTCGAGCCGTGCCAGCGCGTTGACCCCGTAGTTGCCGCCGTCGAGCAGCAGCCGGTTCCCGCTGATCCCGGCGTTGAGCACGCCGAGCTGACGGCTGATCTTGTCGGCGAGCTGATCGGGCCAGCGCAGGTTGGCGCCCCAGGTCGAGTTCGCCCCGTCGGTGATCGAGTCGCCGATCGCGACGACGCTGCCCCGCAGGCCATGGCCACGGACGTCCACTCCGGACACGTAGTGCCAGACGGCGGTCCGTTCCGGGAACGCCGCCGCCGACTCGTCGGCCGCCTTGTCGCCGCCACGGGTGAAGTACGAGTTCTGCATGGCCAGCGGGTGGTGGGTGACCGGACCGGACGGCGTCGGGCTGTACGTGGTCACCAGGAGGTCGCCGTCCCTCGGCACGTTCAGCGCCGCGCCGTCGCTGACGACGTCGGCGCCCGGCGGCACGGTGACCTCACGGTCGCCGCCGAAGGTGAGCGTGCGCATCGTGCCGGGGACGGCCTGCGGGGTGTCCGGTCCGGCGGCGACCGCGACGGTCACCCGGCCGAACAGCACCGGCGTCCGGCCGAAGGCGTTGGACAACCGCACGCGGACCTCGTGCCCGCCGGCGCTGGTGTGCACGATGTTGCGGATCGAGAAGTTCGGGTAGCCGTTGTCGGTCCCCGCCACCCCGGCCGCGGGCGCGGCCGCCCAGGTGCCCACCCATCCGCTCGAGGTGGTGCTCTCCACCTGGCTCTCCGGAGCCGCCGCCGCGGCTCCCGGTGCGATGCCCAGCAACAGGATCGCCGCCACCAGTAAGCGCTTTCCCGAATGCTCGCTGCGAAAGACCCAGTTCAGTCGCATATCGTCACGTCTCCACCCAGTCGGCTCCGCTCATCGTCGGTGAATCACCGACCGCCGGTCAATGCGCGGCACAGGACAGATTTCTGTCGGTGGGGGTGGTTAGCCTGAACACCATGACGCCTGCCGCTCTCGCGAAGCTCTGCCTCGCCCTCCCCGGCGCCCGGGAGGAGTTCCCCTTCGGGGAGGACAACAGCGTGTTCAAGGTCGCGGGCAAGGTGTTCGCGCTCAGCCGGCTCAAGGCGGAACCGCTGCGGATCAGCCTCAAATGCGAGCCCGATCTGGCGGTCCGGCTGCGCGCCGAGCATCCGGCGATCATCCCCGGCTACCACCTCAACAAGCAGCACTGGAACACCGTCGAACTCGACGGTTCGCTGACCGACGACTTCGTCCGGGAGATGATCGAGGACTCCTACGACCTCGTCGTCGCGGGCCTGCCGAAGCGAGAGCAGGAGAAGCTGAAGTGGGTCGCGCTGAGCGAGGAGTGAGTGGCCTGCGTTTCATCCGGATTTCATCGGTCCGTGCTCGCCCGGCCTCCTACCGTGGGCGGAGACGGGTGCCGACCGCCGCACGATGACGGGCCTTCCCGCACTTCCTAGGCTGAGGCGGTGCTGGAGATCTTGCGGGACCGGTTGCGGGCGAGGGTGCAGGTCAGCCTCGCCCGGGCCGGGCTGACCCTGCCGTGGTGGGTGCCGGTGAGTTCCACCGTGGTGAGCGCGGTGTTCGCGGTGGTCGCCCTGATCCAGCGAGACGCCTTGCTGCCGCCGACCCCGGTGGCGCTGGCCGGGCTGGTCGTGATCGCCAGACCGCTGATCTGGGCCACCACCGATTGGGTCGTGCCGTGGGTGCGGATGGCCGCGCTGATCGTGGCGGCCGTGGTCCTGCTCACCGAGCCGGTGCTCCCGGATTTCGCGCCGTTGCTGCTGCTGATGGCGGCCACCGAGGCGGGCAGTATCCTCCGGACGCCGCTGGCGATCGCTCTCGTGACCGTCACAGGTGAACTGGTCCTGGTCGTGGCGGGGGGCTGGGGAGGGCTGGTCGGCGGGCCCGTGTACATGGTCGCGGTCCTGCTCGGCCTCTGCGGTGGGCTCGTGGTCCGCTGGTACACCCGGGCGCTGGACGCCGAACGCGGCGCCCGCGACATCTCCCGCGACAAGGCCTTGCTCGCCGAGCGACAGCGGATCGCGCGCGAGGTGCACGACGTCGTCGGTCATTCGCTCAGCATCACGCTGCTGCACCTGACCGGGGCGCGGCGCGCGCTGCAGCAGGACCGCGACGTCGACGAGGCGATCGAAGCGCTGACCGAAGCCGAGCAGGTGGGACGCGCCGCGATGGCCGACATCCGCCGCACGGTCGGCCTGCTCGCCGACACACCGTCCGGAAGCACGCCGTTACCGGGCGTGGAGGACATCGCGATGCTGGTGGAACGCACCAGGGCCGCCGGTTTGGCGGTGCGCTATACACAGGAAGGCGACCTCGGCCGGGTAGGCGCCTCGGAAGGATTGGGTCTCTACCGGATCGTGCAGGAATCATTGGTCAACGTCGTTAAGCACGCCCCCGGCGAGACAGCGGAGGTCCGGCTGAACGCCGGCCGGTCGGGCGCGAAGCTCACGGTCAGCAACTCCCTCCCCACGACCGTCCGGCGCATGTCCGAGGACGGGTCGGGGCTGGCGGGGATGGCCGTTCGCGCGGCCCAGCTCGGCGCCGACCTCAGCGCCGGGCCCAGCGGCAGGCAGTGGATCGTGGAGGTCGTCGTGCCGGGGGCCAAGCCGTGACCGCCGCCGCGGAGATCCAGGTGCTGCTGGTCGACGATCAGGAGCTGGTCCGGTCGGGGCTTCGGCGCATCCTGCGGCGCCGCGACGGATTCGTCATCGCGGGGGAATGCGGCGATGGTTCGGAAGTGCCGGCGGCGCTGACCGCGAACGAGGTCGACGTCATCGTGATGGACCTGCGGATGAAGGACGTCGGCGGAGTCGAGGCGACCAGGCGGCTGCGGCGCTCCGGTGGCCATCCGCCGGTGCTCGCGCTGACCACGTTCGACGACGACAGCCTGCTCGCCGACGCACTACGGGCGGGGGCGGCGGGTTATGTCCTCAAGGATTCCCCGGCCGAAGACCTGATCCGGGCCGTACGCGCGGTCGCCGCCGGCGACGCCTGGCTCGACCCCGGGGTGACCGGCCGCGTGCTCGCCGCCTACCGGCAGGCCGCCGGGAACGGCAGCGGCGGACGCTCGCCCGAACTGCTGACCCCGAGGGAGCAAGACGTGCTCCGCGCGATCGGCCGGGGGCTGACCAACGCGGAGATCGCCGCGACGCTGGTGATCTCGGAGGTGACCGTGAAAAGCCATATCGGCCGGATCTTCACCAAGCTCCAGCTGCGTGACCGGGCGGCGGCGATCGTCTACGCGTTCGACCACGGGATCGTGGTGCCGGGCTAGCCATGGGAATCCAAGGGGGAAACGACAGGGGGATCGTGAAGGGCGACGGGGTGTCCGCGGACTCGGGGCTTCGCTTCGAGGTGCTCGGCCCGTTGCGGGCCTGGCAGGGGGAGACGCGGCTGGATCTCGGTCCGGTCCGGCAGCAGGCCGTGCTGGCCGCGCTGGTGCTGCGCCCGGACGTGACCGTCAGCCATTACGAACTCACCGACGGGCTCTGGGAGCGGCCGCCGGAGTCGAACGTGCTGCCGGTGTACGTGCGACGATTGCGGCAATGCCTGGACACCTCCGGTCAGCGGCCGCGGGACTCGGTGATCGTGTCCGACCGTGGTGGCTACCGGTTCGCCAGCGCCGGGGTGCGGCTGGACGTGGCGCGGCTGGAGGAGATGGCCGCCATCGCGGCCGCCGCCGAGGAGACGGGCGACCTCGGCACCGCGGTGGACACCTTCGCCGACGCGCTCCGGTTGTTCCACGGTGAGCCGCTGACGGGACTGCCCGGCGCGTTCGTGCAGGGTGAGCGGCGACGGCTGGAGGAACGCAGACTTCTGCTGCTGCGCCGGAAACTGGGCGCGCAGCTGAAACTCGGCCGGTTCGACGAGGTGATCGGCGAGTTGTCGGCGCTGGTGTCCGCAGACCCGCCGAGTGAGCCGCTTGCCGCCCTGCTGATGCGTGCCCTCTACGGCGGCGGGCGTCAGGCGGAGGCGCTGGAGGTGTTCACCGACGTCCGCGAGCGGCTGATCGACCAGCTCGGCGTCGAGCCGGGCGAGGAATTGCGGCAGGTGCAGGAATCGGTGCTGCGGGGCGACGACGCGCTGCTCGGCGTAGCCCAGCACCGGGAAACACAGCGCCGGGAGGCTCCGCGCCGGGCCCGCAACGAACTGCCCGCCACCACCGGTGAACTCGTCGGGCGGGACCGGGAACTCGCGCTGCTCGTCGAGGAGGGCGATCCGGAGTCGGTTTCGGTCGACGCCGTCGACGGCGTTCCCGGCGCGGGGAAGACGACGCTCGCGGTGTGCGCGGCCCACCGGCTCCGCGAGTCCTATCCGGACGGTGCGCTGTTCGTGGACCTGCACGGATACACCGAAGGCCGTGAGCCGGTGACCCCGGAACGAGCCCTGCGGCGGCTGTTGCGTGCGGTCGGCGTCGAAGACGTCGCCATGCCGGACGATCTCGACGAGCTGTCCGCGTCGTGGCGGGCGGCGACCGCGCGGCTGCGGTTGCTGCTGGTGCTCGACAACGCCGAATCCGCCGTCCAGGTCCGGCCTCTGCTGCCTGCCGGTCCGGGCAGTCGCGTGCTGGTGACCAGTCGCCGCCGTCTGTCCGGTTTGGACGCCGATCACCGCATTTCCCTTGGCGCGCTGGGACTCGAAGCCGCGGAACGACTACTGAGCCGGATCGTTGGCGCGCCGAGGGCCGAGGGGGAGCGGTTCGCCGTGCGCGCGCTCGCCGGGTTGTGCGGACGGCTGCCGCTCGCGCTGCGGATCGCGGGCGCCCGGCTGCAGAACCGTCCGATGTGGACGTTCAAGGATCTGGTGGACCGGATGTCGGACGACGAGCGGCGGCTCGGCGAACTGACCGCCGAGGACCGCAGCGTCGAGGTGGCGCTGAGCCTGTCGTACGAGCAGCTGCGGCCCGCCGAGAAACGCGCGTTCGGCGCGCTCGGACTGTCGCCGACACCCGAGTTCGACAGCCTTTCGGTGGCCGCCCTGCTGGACTGCTCACCGGCCGAAGCCGAGCGTCAGCTGGAAAACCTCGTCGACGCGAGTCTCGTGCAGGAACCGGCGAGCGGCCGCTACCGGCTGCACGATCTGGTGGCGGTCTACGCACGACGGCTCGCCGGAGAGCTGCCCGACGACGTCGTCGGAGCCGCGCGGAACCGGGTGTACGGCCTGTACCTCAAGGCCGCGCGCCGGGCGAGCGAATGGGGAGTCGCGCGGTTCCCGGTGGAGCCGGGCGCCGGGCCGTTCAGCGGGCAACGGGACGCTTCCGCCTGGCTCGACGCCGTCGGCGACCTGCCCGAAGTGGTCACCCAGGCCGCCGAAGCGGGGCTGGACGGCGTCGCCTGCTCGATCGCCGAAGGGCTGGTCGACTACCTCGCGCGCCAGCAGCGGTATCACGAATGCCGGACCGCGCTGCAGATCGCGCTGCCACTGGCCGAACGGGCGGAAGACGAACGCTTGATCTCGTCGCTGCGGTTCTGTCTCGGCTACGCCTACGGCATGCAGGGACAGCTGGACCGGGCGCGTGGTTGGTTCGACGACGCGCTGCGGGCGGGGCAGGCCTGCGGCGACCGCGGGGCGGAGGCGCGGGCGCTGGGCGGGCTCACCATGGTGGACCTGATCGCCGGGCGGCACGACCTCGCGTTGCCGGGAATGCGGCGGGTGATGACCATGGCCGACGAGGTGGGGGACGGCTGGCTCGCCGAACGGTCGCTGTCCGCGCTCGGCTATCTCGCCTATACGCGGGGCGAGTACGAAGAAGCGCTGGAGCACCTCGCCCGCGCCCGCGACCTGAGCGAGGAGATCGGCAGCGCCGGGATGCTGGCGCGGGTGCTGTGCCACAGCGGCACCGTCCGTCTCGAAATCGGGAGGTTCGCCGAAGCCGCGTTGGATCTGCGGCGTTCCGTCGAATTGGCCGAGGAGACGACCGACGGCCTGCTGACCGCGAGCAGTCTCGCACGGCTGGGCGCGGCGGAACTGGAACTCGGGAACCTCGACGAGGCGTTCGAACTCCAGCGGCGGGCGCTGACCGCGGTCACCGAGGAGACCGTCGTCGGGATGGAGTCCGAGATCCGCAACCGGCTCGGCCGCACCCATCTCGCCGCGGGCGATCCGGTCGCCGCCAGGGAGCACTTCGAATGGGTGCTGACCACCATGGGACCCGACGGCGACGCCCAGCAACGCGCCCTCGCGCTGGAAGGTCTGGACCTCACCAGACAGTCGGCACGCCGGCGTTGATGATCGTGAAGCGGTGCCCTTCCATGGTCGCGCGCCAGCGCGCGAAGCAGGCGTCACCGGCGTCGGTCAGGTGGACTCCGGGGCGGACCTCATGGACGACGCACGCCCAGTCCGCGCCGTCGCACAGCACCAGTTCCCGCGGTGCCCCGCGCTTCCGGAGTACGGACGCGCACAGGGCACCGCGCCTGCTGACGGCGCCGTCGTCGAGACAGCGCCGGAGATCGTCGACGGCCTGAGCGGCGGTCTCGAACAGCGTCCACCGGTACTTGGGCGCAGGGCGGCCGGTGGCCCACGGCGCGGAGAACGCCGTCCAGCTCCAGCCCGGTCCGACGAGCCCGGCCAGCTCCCCGGGACTCGGCCGGTCGTCCCTGGGCACCACCGTGTTGTACGGGCTCCGGCTCGCCGGGCTCATGCACGCCTCCTCGTGGACCACCGGTCCGCGGCTCGCGGATCCGTGCCCGGAACCGTAAGGAGGCGCCATGAAATCCCGATGAAACGTTCGCCGTGCTTCTGTCCTGTTCGGTCAGATCCCCGGCACCAGGTTCAGATGCCGTCCGTTCAGCGGCTGGGGCGTCCGCGCGTTGCCGTCCCCGAACAGGGCTTGGAAGCGCGCGATAGTCGCCGGGGCGACGGTCTGCTCGGACATCAGGAACCATTGCACGCCTTCGGTGAACGGCGCCGTGGTGAGGGAGCCGTTGTAGCGGAGCGTGCTCCGGTCGCGGGGAAGGAGCGTGTTCAGGTCGAAGTCCGCCAACGCGACCGTCTCACCGCATTCCGGTGCGAGTGTCGCCAGGATGTGATCCACCGGCGACGTGGCGCCCGCGCGCAGTGGCACCCCGATCACCAGCAGTTTCCCGGCGGCGCTGCGGTGCACGAAATGCATTTCCAGCGGATCGGCACGGCCCTGGAAGCGGTGTTCGGACGGGGTGTGGAAATGGAACTGTTCGAGTTCGTAGCGGACCCCGGCCAGCGTGACGTGCCCGGTGCCGGGCCGTACCACCGCCTCTTCGGTTTCTTCGTGATTTCTCGTACTGCATCCGCCGGAATCCGATGCGTCCTTTCGGATGTATTCCAGGTCCAGATCGGAATGGCCGTAGGAGACGTACAGCCTCGGGAGGGTCGGATCGAACCGGATCGCGCCGGGGGAGACGTCGACCGGGCTCTGTGACGGCGGCCGCGACTGGGCTGTGGTGCCGCCGACGGTGAGCAGGACTCCGGTGAGTACGAGGGGAACGACGAATGCGGTAAGGCGCCTGCGCGTCACGCTCTGAACCTTTCGAGGACCCGGATGAACTGTGCTCATCCGGTCATGGTGCTTCGAGAAAATGCGGCCTCACCCAAGGGGTGGTGTGCGAGAAGAAACATCTTTTTCCTCCGCGACGAAATGCGCAAGTCCTCGGAGCAGGGCAATTTCCGGCACAATTCCCTCGATTCGTACGAAACGGAGTGTGATCTGCGTCGGCTTTCCGCGTAAGTCTTACGGTGCGCATCCGGGGCGGCACCCGTAGTATCCAAGCGTGTCGATCTTGACTGTGCTCCTCAGCCTGATGGCTCTTTTTCCCGCCGTGGACCCGGTTTCTCACGCCGGCGCCTGCCAAGGGGCGGAAGGGGTGACGGTCGCCGTCGACCTCCAAGGTGCCGGTCGGTCCGAAGTGCTCGTGCGCTGCGTATCCGGATCACCCGGCGACGCGCGGATCGCGCTCGAGCGCTCCGGCCTCGACGTACATCTCGGGAGTGGAAGCGGGCCATACGGGGATTCCCGCTACGTCTGCCGGGTCGAAGGCCTGCCCGCCGTCGACTCCTGTACCGGTCATCGGGACGGTGCGCCGTTCTGGAAGGTGTGGCGGGTCGGTGTCGATCCCGTCGCCTGGCGGGAATCCCGGACTCAGGGTGGTCCTGGTGCGGTACGCGTCTGTCCTGGCGGCCTCGTCGGCTTTGGTTTCGGAGGCAAGACTTCGCAGATGACGGTGACACCCGAGCAGGTGGTGACCACGCCTGGCTGGCTCCCGCCCGGCTGCTCGTGACCGGCAGCCTCGACTTCATGCTTCCCCGGCGGCGCCTTGACGTCCGCGAGTGCCCTCCGCCAATATGAACACGTGTTCATGAACGTGTGTTCATAACCGAGGAGGCCCTGGCATGACCGACATCGTCAACACCGCGCAGGCGGAAGCGTGGAACGGCTACGAGGGAAGGCACTGGGCGGCTCACCATGAGCGCTACGACGCCGTGAACGAGGGATTCAACGAAACCCTGTTCGACGCGGCCCGCATCGGTGAACGGGACCACGTGCTGGACATCGGCTGCGGAAACGGCCAGGTCACGCGGCTCGCCGCCGTCCGTGCCCCATTCGGGAGCGCGACGGGCGTCGACCTGTCCGCGCCCATGCTCGCCACCGCGCGGGCCCGCGCGGAGGCCGAGGGGGTCGCGAACGTGACGTTCGAGCAGGGCGACGTCCAGGTCTTCCCGTTCGGGGAAGCCGTTTTCGACGTCGCGCTCAGCCGGTTCGCGGTGATGCTCTTCGCCGATCCCGTCGCCGCCTTCGCCAATGTTCGTCGCGCGTTGCGGCCGGGAGGGCGGCTCGCGTTCCTCTGCATGACCGGACTCGCCGGAACCGATCTCGGCGTCGTTTTCGGTGCCCTGGCACCGTTCTTGCCGACACCCACCGGCGAGGACGGGACCGGGCCCACGTCGTTCGCCGACCCCGCGCGGATCCGTTCGGTGCTCACGGATGCCGGATTCGCCGATGTCACGTGTACCCGTGCCGAGGCGGATCAGGTCTGGGGGAGCGACGTCGCCGACGCGGCGGGTTTCATCGCGGACTGGGGACCGGTCAAGCATCACCTCGACCAGGCAGGTGCCGAAGCCGCGGACGGTGCGGGGGAAGCACTTTCGGCCGCGCTCCGACCGTTCGAGGGACCCGGCGGGGTCCGCTTGCGAGGGGCGGCGTGGTCGGTCACGGCGTTCGCGGAACACTGATCCCGGATGTCCCCGAGGAAAGCGGCGGCCCTGCGCGACAGTGAAGACGGGCGAAGCCTGCGTGAGCATCTGGTCGCCACGGCCGCGAACCTGATTTCCCTGCGAGGCACCGCGGAGCTCACGGTGCGCGCGATCGCCCGGGAAGCGGGCGTCGCCGACGGCGTGCTGTACAACCACTTCGCCGACAAGGAGGAGCTGCTGGCCAACGCCTTGGCCGAGCATGTCCGGGCCGTCGAACGCGGACTCGGCGCGCTGCCCGAGCCCGGTTCGGATACCGTCGAGGCCAATCTTCGCGCGCAGCTCGCCTATGGTTTGGCTCTGCACAAGGAGATCCTGCCCGCGTTCGCCGGGTTGCTCGCCCGGCCCGCCGTGCTCGCCCGGTTCGGTGAGCTGGCCGGGGACGGGGCGAACTGGCGGGATCGCCTCGCCGCATATCTGGGCGCTGAAAAGGAACTCGGCAGGATTTCCGGCGATGTCGAGGCTGCGACGGCGATGCTGGTCGGCGTCTGCCACGAAACCGTGCTGTCCGGCCTGTTCCCGCACGGTCCGAAGGTGGTCACCGCACCGGCGATCGACGCCGTGGTCGCGACGGTGCTGACGGGGATCGCGGCCCGCTGACCTGGTGTCGTACGCGCCACCGTGGTTCGCGGGTTGATCAGCGTGAGTTCTGGGTAACCCGATCGTGCGTCTTCAGCAGAGAGGCCGCGCGACGGAAGGGTGCCTCCATGATCAGCATCGCGGAGCATCCGGTTCCGGGAACCTGGGTGCTGGATCTGCGGGCGACGACGCCGCGTGCGTTGCCGGAGATACGGGCGTGGGTGGTCAGATGCCTGCCCGACCTCGGCGAGGGTCACCGTGACGACGTCCTGCTCGCGGCGACGGAACTCGTCGCCAACGCCTATGTGCACGGTGGTGGCGCGCGCCACATCCAGTTGTGGCGCGGCGTGTCGCCGTGCGCGATCCGCATCGAGGTCGCGGACGTCAGCGTCGAACAACCGCGGGCGCGCCGTTCGCAGCTCGAGGATCCGCGCGGACGCGGGTTGCTCGTCGTCGACGGAGTGGCCGTGCAATGGGGCGTCCGGCGTGAGTCGGTGCGCGGCGGGAAGCTCGTCTGGGCGCATATCCGCTGTGACGGCGGCTGTCCGGAAGCGCTTCCGCGCGTGCGCGGGAAGCACTCCCGGAGCTGACCACGATTCAGCCGGTGCGGCGCGCGGTGAACAGGCCCACCGCGGAGATCGCCGCGAAACCGAACAGCAGCAGGCGCGCCGACGTGACCACCGACGGCCCGCCGAGGTTGACCAGGAGCCCGGCGATCGTCGCGCCGAACGCCGTCGACATCGTCAGCACCGTGGCGATCGCACCGGCGGCCTTCCCGGCCTCGTCGTCCGGCGCGGAGGTCATCGCCGCCACCGACAGATGCGGCATCGCGATGCCGATGCCCAAGCCGCCGACCAAGAGCGCCGGCAACCACGCGAGGACGAGGGGCAGGGGCGGCTGCCCGGTCTGCATCAGGCCCAAGAGCGCGAAGGCGGCGGCCAGGCAGGCCGGTCCGGTGAGCAGGAGCCGCCGGACCGTCGTCGCCCGGTGGGCCGACGCGCTGACGAGCTGACTCGCCGACCAGCCCAAGGAGAGCGCGGCGGCGAAGAAGCCGGCCGCCGCGGGCGGGAGTCCGCCCAGTTGCTGGCCGAACAGCGGCAGGAAGGTCTCCACGGCGACGCCCGACGCCAGGACCATGATGCTCAGGTAGATCCAGCGCAGCTTGGAACCGGCCCGGTACACCGATCGGGGCAGCACACTCGACGTGCCACGGTTCTCCGCCACCAGGAACGCGGCCACGAGTGCGACACCCAGCGCGAGAAGGGCCGCCATCGCGACCCCGTCGGTGAGAATTCCGGCCACCCCCACCGCGCCGGCCGCCGCGACGACCAAGGCCAGTGACACGACCGGAACCGGCGCCCCCTGAGCCGTGCGCTCACCGCGAGGCAGTGCACGCGGCACGAAGACCGCGAGTACGACCGCTGCTCCGGCCAGTACCGCGAAAGCCATCCGCCACGATCCGAACTGTGCCGAGAATCCGCCGAGCGCCGGACCCGCGAAGTTGCCGACGCCGAACATGGCGGAGATCAACGCACTGCCACGGCTCCAAAGCCGCCTCGGCAACGCCGAATGGATCAGGGCGAAACCCAGTCCTGTCAGCAGCCCGGCGCCGAAACCCTGCACGCCGCGGCCCAGCAGGAGTATCGGCATCGAAGGGCTGGCAGCGCATAGCACCGAGCCCGCGGCGAAGACGCCGAAGCCGATCAAGCAGGAGCCCGCACCTCCGTACCGTGAAAGGGAGCGGCCGACGAGCATCGTCGCGACGACCTGGGCGATCAGGAACGCCGTCATGGTCCAGGCGTACAACGACCGCCCGCCGATCTCCTGGACCGCCGTCGGCAGCAGGCTCGCCGCCACATAGATGGTGATCGCGCCGATGAGCACGCCACCCGCCAAGACCACCGCGGTGCTCATATGGTGCTTCAGTTCCCGCCATGATCCGACGTCTTGCCCGATGCTCACGCGCTTCTCCTCGCTGTCGAGTGGATTGCGCTTCGCATCATGTCGGCGCCGGGAGCCCCGGTAATCGGACAAAGTGGACGTGAAACACGTCACATTTTCGTGCGCCCTTGGATGGCGGCGCGGGCGGCCTCGACCGACTTCCGCACGACGACTTCCGTGGAATAGCCCTGTTTGGTGAAGACGCGGTCGAGGTAGAACGTGCCGTAACCGTGCGCCTGCGTGAACAGCTGCTCCATCAGTTCGAGCCCGTCCTCCGGCCGGTCGGCGACGGTGAGGCACAGCATGAGGAACTGGTCGGTCAAGCGCCGGGTCTGCTCGTGCAAGGTCGCGTGTTCCGGTCCCTGCAGGCCGTCGGAGTAGATGACGTTCATCCCGGCGCGGCGTTCGATCAAGTACGCGGTATAGGCGCCCGCGGCCGCGGCGAGCGCGGTGACGGGATCCGATTCGGCCTCGATGGCGTCGTGCACCCAGTCGGCCAGTTGGCAGGCCACCGTGGCGGCGATGGCCGCCATCAGGCTTTCCTTGTCCCGGAAGTGCCGGTAAGGCGCGCCGGGGCTCACCTTCGCGCGACGGGCGACCTCGGCGACGGAGAAGGCGGCGAGTCCCTGCTCGGCGATCAGGTCGAGCGAGACCCGCACGAGTTCCGCGCGAAGGTCGCCGTGGTGGTACTTGCCGCCCATGTCGTGGATCACACCCCAGGTCGTGGAATATGTAAGAGCCCTCTTACGTCGTTGTAAGTGACCTCTTACATGGTCTCACTGTTTCTCGGAGGGTTTCATGAGCACGACCACGCACGCCATCGCCGCGCCGTCCCCGGGCGCCCCGCTGTCGCAGACCACGATCGAGCGTCGCGACCTGCGCCCGGACGACGTGCTGATCGACATCGCGTACGCGGGGATCTGTCACAGCGACATCCACCAGGTGAAGGAGGACTGGGGTACCGCGATCTTCCCGATGGTGCCGGGGCACGAGATCGCCGGCGTCGTCGCCGCGGTCGGATCCGGTGTGACGAAGTACCAGGTAGGGGACCGCGTCGGGGTCGGCTGCATGGTCGACTCCTGCGGCGAGTGTGAGTACTGCCTCGCGGGCACCGAGCAGTTCTGCCTCAAGGGCAACATCCAGACCTACAACGGCGTCGGCTTCGACGGCGAGAACACCTACGGTGGCTACAGCCGCCAGATCGTGGTGAAGGACGCGTTCGTCTGCCGCATCCCGGAGGGCATCGGCCTCGACGTCGCCGCTCCGCTGCTGTGCGCGGGCATCACCACCTACTCCCCGCTGAACCGGTGGGGCGCCGGACCGGGCAAGAAGGTCGCCGTCGTCGGCCTCGGCGGGCTCGGCCACCTGGCGGTCAAGATCGCGGTCGCCATGGGCGCCGAGGTCACCGTGCTCAGCCAGAGCCTGAAGAAGCAGGAAGACGGCCTGAAGCTGGGCGCGAAGGACTACTTCGCGACCGGTGACGCGTCGACGTTCCAGACGCTGCGTGGCCGCTTCGACCTGATCCTCAACACCGTCTCGGCGACCCTGCCCGTCGACTCCTACCTCGGCATGCTGCGCGTCGGCGGCGCGATGGTGAACGTCGGCGCGCCCGGCGAACCGCTGTCCTACAACGCCTTCTCGCTGCTCGGCGGGAACAAGGTGCTCGCCGGGTCGATGATCGGCGGCATCGCCGAGACCCAGGAGATGCTCGACTTCTGCGCCGCGCACGGCATCGGCGCGGAGATCGAAACGATCTCGGCCGACCAGGTGAACGTGGCCTACGACCGGGTGGAGAACAGCGACGTCCGCTACCGGTTCGTCATCGACGCGGCGACCATCGGCGCGTGATTCCCCTGGTGGCGGCCGGTCTTCCCGTTGGGGGGAGACCGGCCGCCGCTTCACATCAAGAGCAGCGGCAGGGTGTTCATCGCGGTGTGGGCGGCGATCGGTGCCACCAGGTTGCGGTAGCGGGACCACAGGTAGCCGGTGAACAGCCCGAAGAACCCTTGGAAGGCCACGATCGCGCCCAGGGTGAGGGGAAGCGATCCTTGTCCGTGCGTCGGCAGGTGCAGCCACGCGAACAGCAGTGACGCCAGCAGGATCCCCGGCCACCGCCCGAAAAGCGCCTCCAGCCGGGTCTGCAGCATGCCGCGGAAGAAGACCTCTTCGAGTACGTTCGCGGTGAAGAAGGTCAGTGTCGCGGCCACTGCCAGGTACACCGGATCGGGATAGTCCTCCGTGGTGGGGAGCGGTGGCGCGAGCGGGCCGAGGACGTAAAGCCAGCCGAAGACGAGTACCGCCGGAAGCGGCGCGAGCCATTGCCAGGCCTGCCGAGGCCACCAGAGGCGCCGGAGACGGAACGGATCCGGTTCCTCCCGGGGTCGCAGGATCCGGAGCAGAACCAGCGGCAGCACCAGGAACACCAGCGGTTTGGCGAGTGCCCAGATGTCGCGGACCAGCGCTTGCTGTCCCGTCGCCGACACCAGGAACAACGCCAGCGGCCACAGGAAGGCGATGAGCGCCAAGGCCGTCGCCTGTCCGCGCAGGGCGCGCCGGTCGGTCGCGTGGGGGAGCAGTCTCGGCGCGTGGAGCGGGATTCCGCGGATCAGCAGGATCCCCGCCAGCGCGGGAATCAGCGCACCCGCGAGGGAAAGTTCCTTGTCCGAATCCGCGGACGGTTCGATCGCGTCATGCCCTGTCGCCAGCAGCAGTACCGGGGCGACGACGAACGCCGCGAGCCCGCCGAGAAGTATCCGCCAATCGGAGCCCTGCCGGGTACCGGTCTTTTCCATCACAAGGGAAGGATCATCGAAGCGGCGCAGGGTCCGCGTCATCATTTCGGAGGACTCAACCGACCCCGAGGCGCGGCGCGGGAGCTGGTGGAAGTGCTGCGCGGCACCGGGAACGGCGGTCCTTGTGAAGCCACGCTAACGAGGGATTTCAGAAACTCGCGATGGACCGCACAGCGGGCACCGGTAAGACTTCGCGCCATGAAGGCATTGGTCAAAGCCGACCGAGCACCCGGGCTGGAACTCACCGACGTGCCGGACCCCGCCGTCGGCCCCGGGGAAGTCGCCGTCCGCGTGCTGCGCGCCGGGATCTGCGGCACCGATCTGCACATCGACTCCTGGGACGACTGGGCGGCGCGCACCATCGCCGCGCCCCTGGTCGTCGGGCACGAGTTCGTCGGCGAGGTCGTCGAAATCGGCCGGTCGGTGACGAGCGTCAAGGTGGGTGACCTGGTCAGCGGCGAGGGGCATCTGGTCTGCGGAAGCTGCCGCAACTGCAAGGCCGGGCGACGGCACCTGTGCGCACGGACCAAGGGCCTCGGCGTGCACACCGACGGCGCCTTCGCGCAGTACGCCGTGCTGCCGGAGGAGAACGCGTGGGTGCACCGCAGCGAAGTCGACCTCGACATCGCCGCGATCTTCGACCCGCTGGGCAACGCCGTGCACACCGCGCTGTCCTTCCCGGTCATCGGCGAGGACGTCCTGGTCACCGGCGCCGGACCGATCGGCATCATGGCCGCCGCGATCGCCCGCCACGCCGGCGCGCGCAACGTCGTCGTCACCGACGTCAGCGAGCACCGCCTGGAACTGGCCCGCAAGGTCGGCGTCGACCTCGCGCTGGACGTCTCGTCGGCGACCATCGCCGACGCGCAGGAACGGCTCGGCATGGCCGAAGGCTTCGACGTCGGCATGGAGATGAGCGGACGGCCCGAGGCACTGCGCGACATGATCGCGAACATGTCGCACGGCGGCCGCGTCGCGCTGCTCGGCCTGCCCGCCTCCGACGTCTCCGTGGACATCGCCGCCGTCGTGCTGAAGATGATCCAGCTCAAGGGGATCTACGGCCGCGAGATGTACGAGACCTGGTACTCGATGTCCGTGCTGCTGCAGGCGGGGCTGGACATCTCGCCGGTGATCACCCACCGGTTCGGCTACACCGAATACGCGAAGGCGTTCGCGACGGCCAGGGAAGGCCGTTGCGGCAAGGTCATTCTGGATTGGACGGAGAACTGATGTACGGCGCGATGCGCGACGACCTCAAGGCCGGGCTCGCCGAAATCCGGGAAGCCGGGCTGTACAAGGGCGAGCGGGTGATCCGGGGGCCGCAGCGGGCCTCGGTGACGGTCGCCGACGGCGACGTCCTCAACTTCTGTGCCAACAACTACCTCGGTCTCGCCGACCACCCGGTGCTGGTCAAGGCCGCGCAGGAGGCGCTGGACCGCTGGGGCTTCGGCATGGCGTCGGTGCGGTTCATCTGCGGGACCCAGCAGCCGCACAAGGAACTGGAGGCGAAGCTTTCGGAGTTCCTCGGCACCGAGGACACAATCCTCTACAGCTCCTGCTTCGACGCCAACGCCGGGCTGTTCGAGACACTGCTGACCGACCAGGACGTCATCATCTCCGACGAGCTCAACCACGCGTCGATCATCGACGGCGTCCGGCTCTGCAAGGCGAAGCGGATGCGCTACCGCAACCGTGACGTCGCCGACCTGGAGCAGCGGCTCAAGGAGGCCTCCGGCGCGCGCTACCGGATGATCGCCACCGACGGCGTGTTCTCCATGGACGGCTACCTCGCCCCGCTCGACGAGATCTGCGCGCTGGCCGAGCGCTACGACGCGCTGGTGATGGTGGACGACTCGCACGCGGTCGGCTTCACCGGCCCGACCGGACGCGGCACGCCCGAACTGTTCGGGGTCCAGGACAAGGTCGACGTCCTGACCGGCACCCTCGGCAAGGCGCTGGGCGGGGCGAGCGGCGGTTACACCTCGGGCCGCGCGGAGATCGTCGAGATGCTGCGGCAGCGCTCCCGGCCGTACCTGTTCTCGAACTCCCTCGCGCCGTCGATCACCGCCGCCGCGCTCGCCACCCTGGAACTGCTGGGCTCCTCGGGTGAGCTGTTGGAGAAGCTGCGCGCCAACACCGAGCTGTTCCGGCGCCGGATGACCGAGGCGGGCTTCGACCTGCTCCCCGGCGAGCACCCCATCATCCCGGTGATGATCGGCGACGCCGCCAAGGCCGGCAAGATGGCGGATCTGCTGCTCGACCAGGGCATCTACGTGGTCGGTTTCTCGTACCCGGTGGTGCCGCACGGGAAGGCCAGGATCCGGACGCAGATGTCGGCGGCGCATTCGACCGAGGACATCCACCGTGCGGTCGACGCGTTCGTGACAGCAAGGTCCATGATGGACGAATGATCGATCCGCGACGGCTGCGGGTACTGCGCGCTCTCGCCGACCACGGCACCGTGACGGCGGCGGGCCAGTCGCTGCACCTGACGCCGTCCGCGGTCTCCCAGCAGCTGGCCGCTCTCGAAGCCGAGTGCGGCCAGCAGCTGTTAAGACGGTGGGGCAGGCGGGTCTCGCTGACCCCCGCGGGTGAGCTGATGGTGGTGCACGCCAACGCCGTCGCCGCCGAACTGGAACGGGCGCAGGCCACCCTGGCGGCGCTGGATTCCGGGGTACAGGGCCAGGTGCGGCTGGCGAGTTTCGCCTCGGCGATCACCATGGTCGTCGCGCCGTCGATCGCCGCGCTGCGCGCCGGTTCGCCGGGCGTTTCGGTGCGGGTGCAGGACGTCGAGGGGCACGCGAGCATCCCGCTGCTGCTCGACGGCGAGATCGACCTGGCGATCACCGAGGAGTACCGCCTCTCGCCACGAACGGATGAAAGCAGGCTCAGCCGGTTCCCGTTGTACGTGGAGCCGTTCGACGTCGTGCTGCCCACCGCGCACCGGCTGGCCGGATCGTCCGAAGTGGACATCGACGAACTCGCCGACGACGACTGGATCGCGCCGAAACCGGGAAACCCCTGCCGCGACGTGCTGACGATCGCCTGCGCCAATCCGGAGATCCGGCACGTCTCCGACGATTTCCACGCGATCACCACCCTGGTCGCCGCGGGCGAGGGCGTGGCACTGGTGCCGCGCAACGCTTTCACCGCCGTGCCCGGCGCGGTCGCCGTCCCGTTGCGAGGCGAGCCGCCGTTGCGCCGCGTGTTCGCCGCCGTCCGGCGGGGGAGCGCGGATCACCCCCTGCTCAAGACCGTCCTCGCGGCCCTGCTGGAAGCGGCGCCCCGGCATGCGAATGCGGACCGGGGGACTCGCCCTTAGGATCTGGCGAACCAGCCGCGGGAAGAAAGACAGGGCGCGAATGCTCCAGATCGATGGCCTCACCTGGACTGTCACGATCGGGCTGGTGCTCGCGCTGCTGGCACTCGATCTCATCCTGGCGGCGGTGCGGCCGCACAAGGTCGGTTTCGGTGAGGCGGTGGCCTGGTCGGTCGGCTACATCCTGGTCGCGGTGGCGTTCGGTGTCTGGTTGACGCTGGCGCATGGCGGGGACTTCGGGCAGCAGTACTTCGCGGGTTACATCGTGGAGAAGAGCCTGTCGGTCGACAATCTCTTCGTCTTCGTGATCATCATGACCACGTTCGCGGTGCCTGAGGAGCATCAGCACAAGGTGCTCACGTTCGGCATCGTCGTGGCGCTGATCATGCGGGCGATCTTCATCGCGCTCGGCGCCACGCTGCTGTCGTTGTTCTCCTTCATGTTCCTGTTGTTCGGTCTGCTGCTGATCTACACCGGGGTCCAGTTGTTCCGGCATCGCGACGAGGATCCGGATGTCGAGAACAACGTCGTGGTGCGGACCGCGCGCCGTCTGCTGCCGCTGTCCACGGAATACGACGGCGGCAAGCTGGTCACCCGGCTCGACGGGAAGCGGGTGGGCACGCCGCTGGTGGTGGTGCTGCTCGCGATCGGCGGGATCGACCTGCTGTTCGCGCTGGACTCGATCCCCGCTGTTTTCGGCGTCACCGACGAGCCGTATCTGGTCTTCGCCGCCAACGCCTTCGCCCTGCTCGGCCTGCGCGCGCTGTACTTCCTCGTCAAGGGCCTGCTCGACCGCCTCGTCTACCTGTCGGCCGGGCTCGCGATCATCCTCGGGTTCATCGGGATCAAGCTGATCCTGCACTGGGCGCATGTCGACATCGATGAGAGCGTTCCGGAGATCTCGACGCCGGTGAGCCTCGCGGTGATCATCGGGATCCTCGTCGTGGTGACGGTGGCGAGCCTGCTCAAGACCCGCAACGACCCCACCGCCAAAGCACACCCGGGCTCGCTGCGCGGCTCCCGCCCCGAAGAGGACTAACGCCAGCCGTGGGTGAGGAGGTCGAAGATCCGCTCGACGTCCTCACGGGGATCCGGCCTCCCCCTGGTGAGCGCCGGAATGTCCAGGACGAAGCGCGCGAGTGCGCGGCAGGCGATGTCGCCGGAGTCAACGCCGGCGTCCTCGGCGATGGCCGCGCCGAGGGCTTTGGCGTGCCGGGTCCACATGCGCTCGCCGTACTCCTGTAGCGCTGGGGTGCTGCTCACCAGTTCGGTGAATCCGGCGTACTGAGGGTGCGCGGTGAGCGGGAGCCACGTGGCGAGCACGTACTCGCGCAACGCTTCGACCACGCTCTGCCCTTCCGCGCGCTGCCGCACTGAGGCGATCAGGTTCGCTTCGCGGTCCTGGGCCTCGTCGAAGACCAGCGCCTCCTTGCCGGAGAAGTGCTTGAACAGCGTCGTCGTCGACACGTCGGCCGCCTCGGCGATGTCGCGGATGCTCACCTGGTCGTAGCCCCGCTCGAGGAACAGTTCCAGCGCTGCGTCCGCGAGCGCCTGACGGGTCGCGGCCTTCTTGCGTTCGCGCCGTCCCAGTGTCTCCATGAGCCCACTCTAGCGCATTGGTTGTCACGGTCACTAAGTTGAATCGTTGCACTTTTTGACTCGTTCTGCTTTTCTGGAGGCATGACTTCGAGAATCAGCATCATCGGCGCGGGCCCCGGCGGGTTGACCTGCGCTCGCATCCTGCAGAAGCACGGCATCCCCGTGACGGTCTACGACCGCGACCCGCACCCTCACGCCCGCAACCAGGGCGGCACCCTGGACCTCCACGCGGACGACGGCCAGCTTGCCCTGCGCGAAGCCGGCCTGACCGAGGAGTTCTTCGCTCTCGCGCGGCCGGAAGGACAGGAGATGCGCAGGCTGGATCCCGCCGGCCGCTTGGTGGAGCGGCACGTCCCGGCCGAAGACGAGTTCTTCAGGCCGGAAATCGACCGAGGTCAGCTGCGCGATCTGCTGCTCGGCTCACTGGAGCCGGGCACCGTTCGCTGGGGCCGGACCCTGGAGAGGGTCGAAGGCGAGGGCCTGTTGCGTTTTGCGGACGGAACGACCGTCGAAACGGACCTGGTCATCGGAGCCGACGGCGCGTTCTCGCGGGTTCGTCCGGCGGTGTCGGCGGCCGTCCCGGAGTACACCGGGATCACTTTCCTGGAGGCCTGGTTCGAGGACGTCGAAAACGCGCACCCCGAGCTCGCCGCACTCGTCGGCCAGGGCAGCGCCATGGCGGCCGACGGCGACCGATGCGTGTTCGCGCAACGAAACAGCGGAGACCACATCCGCGTGTACATCGTCCAGCGGCTGCCCGTGGACTGGATCGCCGCGGCCGGGCTGAATCCCGGTGACACCTCGGGTATTCGCTCGTGGCTGCTCGATGTCTTCGCCGAGTGGTCGCCGAGCATGCTCCGGATGATCACCGGCAACGACGGCCCCTACGTCGACCGCCCGCTGTTGGCCCTGCCCGTGCCGCATACGTGGGAGCACAGGCCGACGGTGACCTTGCTCGGCGACGCCGCCCACCTGATGCCGCCCCTGGGCGTCGGTGCCAATCTGGCCATGCTCGACGCTTGCGAACTCGCTCTCGCGCTGGCCGGTTCCGCCACGATCGGCGAAGGCGTCGCTGTTTACGAGAAGACTATGGTTCCGCGGTCGGTTGAGATCGCACGGCAGCTTGAAGGCGCGGCTGCTGGGCTGCTTGATTCGTACGACGGTGCTCTTGTTCGCTGAAGACTTCTTGTCGTTCTTCGGTGACAGGGCTCGGTTCTACTTCTGTGCAGGAGGTCGAGCGCGGTAGCTGATTCTTGGCTACGCGCTTGCGAACTCGCTCTCGCGTGGGTCGGTTCCGTCGCGATCGACGTTGGTGTCTTCTGCTACGAGAGGACCATGGTTTCGCAGTCGGTTGAGATCGTTCGCTGAAGGTTTCGGTGACAGGGCTCGGTTCTGCTCTGCGCTGAAGGCTGTTGCCGGATTTCGGCAACGGCTGCGGTGTTCGCATGATCCAGAACTGTCGGTGGCCGGTTGTACGGTTCTCGGCGTGGATACCCAAGCCGCGCCTGTGGCGCTTCTCGAGGACATTGTTGATCCTGATCTTTTGGAGTTGGTCAATGCTTCGGTAGTTTCGTTGGGAGATAAGGATTCCGTGGCTGTGGCGAAGGCTGCGTCGGCGGGGATCGCACGGTTGGAGGCGGTGCGGTTTCGGGCGTTGGCTCAGCTGAACCGGCATCGTGGGGGTGCGGGGAGTGTGGTGCAGGAAGTCGCGGTCGAGTTGTCTTTTATGGACAATCACGCGGGTGTGATGGTCTCTGCCGCGGCCGCGTTGACTACGCGTCTGCCTTGCACGCTGGCGTTGATGGATCGGGGGAAGCTGTCTGGTTTCGGTGCGATGAAGGTCGTCGCCGCCACGGCGTGGTTGTCGGATGAGAACGCGCGTGCCGTGGATGCGGTGCTGGAGGATCGGTTGCCGGGCAGGAATGCCGATCAGATCCGGAAGGCGGCGAATCACGCGGCGAACATGGTGGATCGTGATGGTGCGGATAAGCGTGCGAAGCATAACCGGGAGGGGCGTCGTCTCAGGGTGCGGCAGGGCGAGACCGGGGTGGCGTCGATCGAGGTCGAGGACGGTCCCGCCGAGAAGGTCACCGCGGCTTACCGGCGGATCGACCGTGAAGCCCGCGCCCTGCGGAAGGATGGGGAGACCCGGACGCTGGGTCAGCTGCGTGCGGATATCGCGCTCGATCTGCTGCTCGGCGGGCAGGGCGGTACCAGTGAACGTACCGAGGTGTTCCTGTACATGGATCTGTTCACCTATCTCGGGTTGAACAACGATCCGGCGGAGCTGGCCGGACACGGCCATATTCCGGCGGGGTTGGCCCGGCACATCGCGACCGGGCCGGACACGGTGTTGCGTCGGATCGTCACGGATCCGTTGTCGGGGCAGGTGCTGGATTTGGGGCGGGATCGGTATCGGCCGTCGGCGGGTCTTGGCGAGTTTGTGCGGGTGCGGGATCGTGAGTGTCGAAGACCCGGCTGCGGGCGGCCGGCGCAGGCCTGCGACCTGGACCATGTGGTGCCGTGGCAGTTCGGCGGCCACACCAACGCCGACGAGTTGATCGACCTCTGCCGCCGCGACCACCGCCTCAAAGACGAACCCGGCTGGAGTTATCGCCTCGCCCCTGACGGCACCCTGACCGTCACCACCCCCACCGGACACAGCTACGACAGCACACCACCGCCCCTGCACGAACCCCGCACAGAAGGCCCTCTGGCCGGCGAACCGCCACCGTTCTGAGCGCCGTCGCCGGGAAACGGCAAAGGTCGGTGCGTCTCGGTGCGGTCCGAACTTCGTTCGCGGACAGGAAGGGTGTGCCCGGCGTCGTGCGTGTTGCTTGCCATGAGGTGACCGCAGACGGCGCCAGAACCCGCACGTGCCATCGCATTCGCGTGCTCAGAGCCGGGACACCGAGTCCGGGATCCAGGCACGCGTGTCCCGTGTTTGAGCACGCGCGTCACCCCTTCGCTCCGCCGCGCCTCGGCGAATAGGCCGCCCACAATCACGACACGTTTGGCTCACCCCGCGCACAAACCCCGTCGACCGGAAAACCACCACCGTCCTGAGTCCGTCGCCAGGAATCGGCAACGGCCGGACCGTGTACCCGGCCACCACGGCCTGATCTACCTCAGGAAGTCCCTCACCAGCTCGCTCGACTCAGGACGGCATTCGTCGAAGTAGGCGTGCCGTGCCCCAGTGAAAACGTGCATCCGCGCGCCGGGAATCCGCTCGGCCAGCAAAGGCGCGTTCGCGGGCGGCGCGAGAATGTCATCGTCTCCGTGCAGGACCAAGGTAGGCGCGGTGATCCGCGGGAGGGCGTTCCAGGCGTCGTGCGTGTTGCTCGCCACGAGGTGACCGCGGACGGCGTGTGGAGGCATGCCGTGAGCGCCGAGGACGGTGTACGGCCCGGGGTTCGCGGCCCGCCAGGCGGGCGTGTACATCATGTCCTCCAACGCTTCCCGCGCTTCGACCGAATGTCGTTTCGCGAGCGCCAGCCGGACGTCGTTCGACCGCTCGATCCCGTGCGTGCCGCCCGGGGAGGTGCAGCCGAGGACGAGCCGCCGTACCCGGCCGGGATGGCGAGCGGCGACCCATTGCGCGACGCGGCCGCCCATGGAGGTGCCGTAGACGTCGGCTTCGGCGACGCCGAGCCCGTCGAGGACCGCGATCACGTCGTCCGCGAAACCCGTTGTGGAGTAAGGAACATCGGGGGCGTCGCTGGCGCCGGTGCCGCGGTAGTCCATGGTGATCGTGCTCGGGAAGTCCCCGCGCGTGCGGTTCCACCACGTGTGGTCGTTCGCCTGCCCGGCCAGCAGCACGAGCGGCCTTCCCGTGCCGTGCCACTGGTAGGCCAGTCGAGTGCCGTCGGCGGCGACGGCGTGGCCGGTGCGGGGGAGCGCGGCGGCGGTCATTCTTCTCCAGTTCGGTCGTGACGCGACGCGATCCCGTCGTACATGACGCGGCGGACGGCCCTGCTCATCGCCGCCTGCCCCGCCGGCGACGGGTCGCGCAGCCCGGAGAGGATCGACGCGAGGATCATCCCGTTGATCGCCCGCGCGGTGGCGTCGACGTCCAGATCCGCGTGCAGGTAGCCGAGGTGGACACCGTGGTGCAGGTAGCCGGCGGTGAGTTCGGCGGCGGTCTCGTAGAAGTCCAGTACGCGTTCCCGCATCTCCGCGTCGATACCGGCGGCTTCGAGCAGGAGGAACCGGGCCATCCGGGGGTCGCTGCCGAAGATCTGGGCGAGCGCGTCGCCGATCCTGGCGCTCTGCTTGCGGTATTCGGCCAGGCTGCTGACCGCGTCCGGGGCGTTGTCCGCCGCCAGCGAGGCGACCACCTTCTCGACCAGGTCGGTGATGACGTGGTCGACGATGTCCCGTTTGTTCTGGAAATACCGGTAGAAGGTGCCGTGCCCGATGCCCAGCCGCGCGGCGATGTCGGCGATACCGGTCGCGTGGTAGCCGCGTTCGGCGAAGCAGTCGAACGCGGTTTCCACGATCTCGCGCCGTAGTTCCTGCTTCTTCCGTGCGGCCCTGCTGACCGGGGTCTCCGTCGTCATGCCGGTCAGCTTATTGCCCGAAGCGATCGAATGACATACCGTTCCGGAAATGACACGTCATTCCGCGAGAGCGCTGGTGCTCGGTTGCGGCGGCATCCTGGGCTTCGCCTGGACGGCGGCGGTCCTCGACGCGCTGCACGCGCAGGCCGGCTGGGACCCGCGTGAGGCGGATGTCCTGGTCGGGACGTCGGCGGGCGCCGAGGCGGTGGCGATGCTCGGGGCGGGCATCCCGGCGAAGGCGATCCTCGGGGCACTGGCTGGCACGCCCGACGGCGATCCCGTCGTCGCCGCCCACGTGCGGCGGGTGCCGAACCGGTTCCCGCCGGTGCCGTACCCGCGGTGGCCTGCCGCGGGGCTGGTGCGGGCCGCGGTGCGCCGGGATGTCGACCCGCTCGCCGGTCTCGCGGGGCTGCTTCCTCAGGGCAGGGGAGACGCGGGCTGGCTGCGTGACCTCGGGGACGCGCTGGCGCCCGATGGCTGGGTCCGGCATCCCGCGACCTGGCTGGTGGCCGCGGATCCGACGGGCCGCCGGATCGCACTCGGCTCCCGGGACGCGCCGCCCGCCCGGCTCGGCGAGGCGATCGCCGCGTCATGGGCGATCCCCGGCTGGTTCCCTCCGTCTCTTGTGGACGGACGTCCGCTGATCGACGGTGGGACGGTTTCCCCGACCTCCGCCGATCTCCTGCTCGGCCACGACCTCGCCGACGTCGTGGCCGAGGTCGTGCTGATCGCGCCGATGAGCAGTGAAGGCGGGGCTCCGGCGCACGGCCTGACCCGGGTGGAACGCCTGCTGCGGACCGCGATGACCCGGCGCGTGGACGACGAGACACGACGGCTGCGCGCGGCGGGGGTGCGGGTGGTCAGGATCGAACCGGCGCTTGCCGATCTGGCCGCCATGGGCGCCAACTTCATGGACGGACGGCGGCGCGAGCATGTGCTCGCCACCGCGACGAGGACGGCACCAGACCTGGTCGCCGCCGCCTTCGCACGAGAAGGAGTGCGCGCGTGAGCAAGTACCCGTACCTCGACCTTGACGGGGCGCATGTGGCCATCACCGGCGCGGGGCAGGGCATCGGCCGCGCGACCGCGGAACGCATGGCCGCTCGCGGCGCGCGCGTGTCCATCGGCGACCTCGACCTCGAAGCCGCGAAACGCACCGCCGCCGACATCGGCGGGACAGCTCATCACCTCGACGTCGCCGATCCGACTTCTTTCGCCGCCTTTCTCGGTGCCGCCGAAGAGGCGAACGGGCCGCTCGCGGTGCTCGTCAACAACGCCGGCATCATGCCCAACGGCGGTTTCCTCGACCTCTCCGACGCGCTGAACCGGGGGACCATGGAGGTCAACGTCTTCGGCGTCGTCCACGGCATGCGGCTGGCACTGCCCGGCATGCTGGAACGCGGACGCGGGCATATCGTCAACGTCGCCTCGCTGGCCGGGAAGTTCCCCGTCAAGGGGCTGGCGATCTACAACGCCAGCAAGTTCGCCGTCGTCGGGCTGACCGCGGCGACCCGGCTGGAATACGCGCCCCACGGAGTCAGCGTCTCCGCCGTGCTGCCGTCCGCGGTCGACACCGCGCTCGCTTCCGGTCTCGACATGCGGCCGATCCCGAAGGTGAAACCGGGCAGGATCGCCGACGCCGTCGTGGCTTCCGTCCGCACCCGTGCCGCCGAAATCGCCGTGCCCGGTTACGTCGGCGTGCTGGCCGCACTCGCGGGCGTGACGCCCGAACCGGCGCTCAACGCGTTCCGCCGCCTGATGCGGGACGACCGGGCCCTGCGCCCCGACTCACCGGAGCGCGCGGACTACCGCAGCCGCCTCGACCAGGACACCCACCGGGAGGAAAACGCATGAACGCGCAGTACGACGCCGTCGTCGTCGGAGCCGGTTTCGGCGGGATGGGCGCGGCGATCCAGCTCAACCGGCTCGGCTACGACAACCTGCTCATCCTCGAACGCGAGTCCGATCTCGGCGGCACGTGGCATGTGAACCACTATCCCGGCCTGGCCGTCGACATCCCGTCGGCCACCTATTCGTACTCGTTCGAACCGAATCCGCACTGGTCGCGGCTGTTCGCGCCGGGTGCGGAGCTCAAGCGGTACGCCGAGCACGTCGCGGACAAGTATCGTCTGCGGCGCTACATGCGTTTCGGCACCGTGGTCACCGGCGCCGTGTGGGACGAGACGAAGGCGCACTGGACGGTGTCCCTCGCCGAGGGTGAGCCGGTCACCGCGAAGTACCTCCTCACCGCGACCGGTTTCCTTTCGCAGCCGAAGAAACCCGACATCGCCGGAATCGACTCGTTCGGCGGCAAGGTCATCCACACCACCGCCTGGGACGAGGGCTACGACCTCACGGGTAAACGCGTGGCGGTGATCGGCACCGGCGCGACCGCGGTCCAGCTGATCCCCGAGATCGCCAAACTCGCGCGGGAACTCACCGTGTACCAGCGCACCCCGATCTGGGTGAGCCCGAAACTGGACTTCCCGGTGCCCAAGGCGGTCCGCCGCGCGTTCGCCGCCGTCCCGCTCACCCAGCGGATCGCCCGGCTGACCGGCACGGCGGTGCTGGAACTGATGATGGTCTCCGGTGTTCTGCACTACAAGCAGCTGCCGATGGCGAACCGGCTCGGCAAACTGTGGTGCCAGGCGCATCTCCGCCGTCAGGTGCGGGATCCGGGGCTGCGCGCGGCACTGACACCGCGGTATTCGTTCGGCTGCAAGCGCCCGACGTTCTCCAACGAGTACTACCCGGCCTTCACCAAGGACCACGTGCGGCTGGAGACGACGTCGATCGCGCGGATCGACGAAACCGGGATCGTGACGGCCGACGGCGGGCGGCAGGAGATCGACGTCCTGGTGCTGGCGACCGGATTCGACCTGTGGGAGGCGAACTTCCCGGCGATCGAGATCATCGGCCGCGATGGCCGAAACCTCGGGAAGTGGTGGCGGGAGAACCGCTTCCAGGCCTACGAGGGGGTCGCGGTCCCGAAGTTCCCCAACTTCATTTCGCTCAACAGCCCCTATTCCTACTCGGGACTGTCCTATTTCACCACCATCGAGACCCAGATGCGGCATATGGACCGCCTGTTCGGCGCGATGCGGCGGCGCGGCGCGACCGAGTTCGAGGTCACCAAGGAGGCCAACAACGCGTTCCTCGACCGGATGACCGAGCGCCTCGGCGACTCGATCTTCACCCTCGGGAACTGCGCTCCGGCGAACAGCTACTACTTCAACCCGCACGGGGAGGCGACCCTGCTCCGCCCTTCGTCGACCTTGAACGCCATCAAGGAGGCGGGCAGTTTTCCGATCGAGGACTACACTTTCGCCTAGCGAAACGGATGCCGGGATCCCGCGCGATCCCGGCATCCGTGAGAATTCCGCCTACTGCCCGCGGAGCCGGAGCGTGACGGCCGCGCCCGCCGCGGCGAGGAAGACCGCGCCGATCGCGTAAGGCCACCACGGCACCGAGGTGTCGCCCACCGGGGAAGCACCGTAACCACCGGCGGCACCGGTGCGGTCGTAGGTCGAGCCGGGCAGCTTGTCGCCGTAGCGGCTCTGCAGGGCTTGACGGTAGGCGGCGAGCGTCATCTTCTCGCCGGTCTTCGCCACCGACGACCCATCGAGGACGGTCACGGTGTCCCCGTCGACGGCGTACCAGGCGCCCGCCTGCGGTTCGCTCAGCAGATATCCCTTGCCGGTCAATGCCGCGAGGCGTTTCTCGACGTCACCCGAGGCGACGTTGAACACCGACCAGCCGGCGCCTTCGCGCTGGGACCAGACGGTCGCCGCGGCACCGTTGCCGAGGGTGGCGGGAGTGGCGATGTAGGCGAGTTCCGCCGGTGCGCCGGGAGCACCGGCGATGAAGGCCGCGGTCGGCTGGTAGACCGCCACCGGAGTACGCGGATCGGCTTTGGCGGTGCGGGCCGCGACGGCCGTGTCGGCCTTCGCGGCGCCGGGGAACACCGCCTTCGCGAGCCGCTGGGTGGTCGCGTCGCTGGTGACCACTGTGGACACCGCCGCGAGGTCGGCCGCGGTGGGAGTGCCGCTGGGGGCGTCGGAAGCGGACGCCTGGCCGCCGAGTGCGAGCGACAGTCCGAGAGTGAGGATCGTGGCGCCGAGGAAGGTTCGCTTCATGGTTTCAGTCCTTGATCCCGTAGACGGTGTGGGTCCAGGTGAACGAGTTGTTGGACCGATAGGCGTTGTAGTTCATCTGGTTGTAGCGGGGGCTCGAACCCCACGGGTCGCCGTAGTAGACCGTCGTCGCGCCGTTCGTGTTGTCGTAGCCGTAGAGCACGTGCATATGGCCGCCACCGTTGCGCCAGCCGATCCGGGTACCGATCGGCTGCCGCGCGTCGACCTGGCCCTTGATGGACGCGAAGCTCAACGTCTGGCCCGAGGAGCTGTAGGTTCCGACGTTGCTGAACCCGAGCCAGCGGAACACGCGCTGCTGATCGCTGAGGTAGCCCTGATTGTTGGCGCAGTCCGTACCGGACTCGTTGTGCGCGACCTGGCAGAACTTCGTCTGGGTCAGGCTGTGCCCCCACCAGGCGGCGATCGTGTTGCCGCTGGCGTCCCAGCACCAGTTGCTCTTCTCCTGTGCCTGCATCTTGATCGGGACCGTGGTGGCCGCCGTGATCGTGGGCACCGCGGCGGCTGGCGCCTGCAGGGCGACCATCGCGGCGACACCGGCGCAGGCCGTGGCCAGCCCGCGCCTGAATGAGGTTTTCACCGTGGGGACACTCCTAACTGGATGGTCGAAACGCGAAGCACGAATGCGAGGTGACGGCTGTGGCGAGGTAACAGAGGGGCACTGCGAACAGAATGAGATTCACCCTCTGGTGGTACCCGTGGCAAGGCGTGAGGCAATACGTAAGGGTCCGTATTGCGACTGCGGTGGGTCAGATCGCGCAGGTCGACGCCGGGAAAGCGGACGGCTGATGGTCACTGTCCGTGTTCCCGCCTTTCGGCGGGTGCCCGATCGGTATGGTCTTCGAACATGCCGACGATCGGTGCGGCACCGGTGTTCGTGGCCCGCGACACCGAATTGGCCGAACTGGTGCGCGTCACCTCGAGCCCGCCGTCGGTCGCCGTCGTCGAGGGCGAACCGGGTGTGGGCCGGAGCCGGTTGCTCGAAGAACTGGTCGCCCATCCCGGGATCGCGTCGCGTGTGGTCTGGTCCGCCCGCTGCGGTTCCTTCGTCCGTCCGTGCCGGTTGGCCCCGCTGGTCGAAGCGCTGCTCGGGAAGAGCGACGTCGCCGCCGCCCACGCGGCGGGTTTCTCCCCGGTCACCGGTGTCCTGCGGCGGCTGATCCCCGAATGGTCGCCGTGGCTGCCGCCGTTCCCGGAGAACGTGGACGCCGAGACCGTCCGGCAGCAGGAGTTCCGTGCCGTGCGCGAAGTGCTGACCGGCTGCGGCCCGGCGGTACTGGTCCTCGACGACGTCCACGCCGCCGACGACGACACGTGGGAGTTCGTGCGCGGACTCGCGGCGTCCCCGGCGATCCCGCTGAGCGTGGTGGTCAGTTCGGTGGCGTGCGGGCCGCGGCGGTTCCCGCCGATGCGGGAGATCGCCGCGCGGCTCTCGCTTCCGGCGTTCACCGCCGCTCAGGTGCGCAAGCTGCTGGACACCTCGTTCGGCCGCTGTGCGCCGGATTTCGCCGAAGCGGCGCACCGGCGGACGTCGGGGATCGCCGTCGACCTGATGGCGGTGGTGCGGAGCCTCGGTGACACGGCCGAGGCGTTTTCGGCCGACAGACTGGCGTCGGCGACCGTGCCGCCGATCGTGCGGGGCCGGGTCGCCGAGCTGATGGCGGCGCTCGGCCCGGCTGCTCATGACGTCGTCCGCGCGGCCGCGGTGCTGGGTTGCCCGGCGGGCGAACCGGATCTGGGCGCGGTGGCGGCGCGATCGTCCGGGGAGACCTCCGGCGCGGTCACCGAAGCGGTCGAAGCGGGACTGCTCCGGGATCTCGGTTGTGGCCGATACGTTTCGGGAAGCCCCCTGATCGCGGAAGCGGTCTACGCGTTGCTGCCCGGCCCGCAGCGGTGCGCGATGCACGGCCGCGCCGCCTCCCGGCTCGCCGCCGGTGCCGAACCCTTCGCGTCGCTCATCGCCCGGCACGCGCGGCTGGCGGGCGACCTCGCCGCGTGGACACAGTGGACGGGAGTCGCGGTCGACAACGCCATCGAAGACGGCCGGACCGAGGAAGCGAGCCGTCTGCTCGAAACCGCGTTGCGGGACACGGAGCTGCCTCGGACCGCGCGCGAATCGTTCGCCGTCCGGCTCGGCAGGGAACTGCCGCGCAGCATCGCCCACGCCGGCACGGTCCGGCTGCTGCGCGAGATCCTGCGCGAATGGCCGCTGAGCAAGGCTGCGCGGGGCGAGATCCGGGTCCATCTCGGTCAGGTGCTGATCAACCAGGTGGGCAAGGTCGAAGCGGGCAGGCTCGAGATCGAACTGGGCGCGGCCGATCTCGGCAGGCGGCAGGCGTTGCTCGCCAGGGGACTGGTCACCTTGGCGTTGCCGCATATCGGGACGGTCCCGGTCGAGGAGAACTTCCGCTGGCTCGATCAGGCCGAAGAAGCGAGCAAGGGCGAACACGACGCCGGGCTGCTCGCCGCCATCGCCGCCAACCGGCTGTCGGCGCGGATGCAGGTCGCCGATCCGGATGCCTGGCAGGACATCGCCGATCTGCCGAGGGCCCCGGAATCGGCCGAGGTGTGCCGTCAGGTGGCGCGCACCTACATCAACCTGGCCGACGCGGTGGCGTGGAACGGGCATTACCCGGTCGCGCGGGCCTACCTCGCGACGGCCCGGCGGCTGATCCGCGACGACCATCAGCCCTACCTCGACGCGCTCGCCGACGGTACGGAACTGCGCCTCGACCTCGCGATGGGTGAGTGGTCGACCGTCGCGGAGAAGGCGCGGGCGATGCTGACGCGAGTGGACAAGGACAGTTCGCTCGCCGCCGAGCCCTTGCTCGTTCTCGGCTGGTACGAGTACGGGCAACATCGGCCCACGGCGGCGCTGCGCAGTTTCGACGCTGCGTTCGCGCTTTCCGCGGGCAGTGTCCCGGTGCAGGCTTCGGCGTACGCGGGCCGCGTCGCGGTCCATCAGGCGGGCAAGGACCTGCAAGCCGCCAGACGCCTCGCCGAGTACGGCCTGGAGACCGTGCGCCGCAAGAAGAACTGGGTGTGGGCGGCCGAGCTGATGCCGTTCGCCGTCCGCACCATGCTCGGGCTGGGGCAGCTGGTCGAGGCGAGGGAACTGCTCGCGGAATACCGGCAGGGCATCGATGGCAAGGACACCCCGGTCGCCAACGCGGCGGCGCTGCTGTGCCGGGGCATGCTCACCCACGCCCGAGGCGAGACGCTCGCGGCGGGTGACCTGCTGCTCGGTGCCGCGCAGGCTTATCACGCGCTGCCTTTTCCGTATTTCGCCGCCTACGCCGACGAACTCGCGGCCGGATGCTTCGCCGAAGCCGGTGAACAAGGCCGTGCCGTCTCCGCGTTCACCACCGCGGAGACGGCGTATGTGCGCCTCGGCGCCGCTGTGGACGCCCTGCGTTGCCGCCGGTCGCTGCGACGCTGTGATCCGGAGGCGCCTCGCCGCGGCCGCAAAGGCTACGGCGAAGCGTTGTCGCCGAGGGAACTCGAAGTCGCCCGGCTCGCCGCGCAGAACCTCACCAACCGGGCGATCGGCGAGCGGCTGTTCCTGTCACCGCGCACCGTCGAGATCCACGTCGGGCGGGCGCTGCGCAAACTAAGGCTGCCTTCGCGCACGGTCCTGACCGAGGATCTGCTCCGCGACGCGACCGGCGAGGGTTCCAAAACCGCGTGACGACCCTATTCCCTAGGGGCCCGTACTCGGTGATTCGCTGGGTACGGCACGGAGAAACCGCAGGTAGGAGCCGGTTTCTTTAAATGGGGGAGCGACCGCTCCGCTCCACTATTGTTCCGCTTCCCCCGCCGTTCGACAGTTGTCGGGCAGTCGCGAATTCCCCTGCGGCCTTTGTGAGTACTTCCCCGATCCGGAAGTTCTGAAAGGAATCACCGTGAGCAGAAAACGGATCCTCGGCGTGGTCGCGTTGACCATGGCCGCGCTGACACCGGCGGGCGTCGCCGGTGCGGTGTCCTTGCGCGCCGTCCCCGCCGACCCTCCCCGTGCCATCGCCCCGACGGACGCCGCGCCCTTACCGGAAGGCGGCCTCCACACGCAGAGCATCGGCGGCTCGCCGGCCTCGGTCAAGGACTACCCGTATGCCATCGCCGCGTTGCGTGAAGGAGGTTCCCGGCCGAGGGGGCAGAGCTGCTCCGGTTCCGTCATCGCGCCACGGAAGGTGCTGGTCGCGGCGCACTGCAAGGAACTGGCAGGCGAAAAGAGTGTCCTTTATGGACTCGACGACCTCAAGAGCGCGGGCGGCACCCAGCTGAAGGCCGTCGACTACCAGGTCCACCCCAGGTTCACCCAGCCCTGGAACGGTTACGACGTCGCGGTGATCACCACCGACGGCGACATCCCGGTCCCACCCGGCGGCTACGCGAAGGTCGCGACCTCCGCCGACACCGGCCTGGAGACGCCCGGCAAGGACGGCTTCAGCCTCGGCTACGGCAAGAAGGACATCGACGACTCCACTCAGGACGTCACGCTGCACAAGCTGACTCTGCCGATCGTCAACGCGAGTCAGTGCACCGGCGTGGAGAACGGCGTCGACCCGAAGACGATGATCTGCGCCGGCTACTCCGACGGCCGCAAGACCGTCCTGCCCGGTGACAGCGGTGGCCCGTTCGTCGTCGACGGGAAGGTCGTCGGGGTCACCTCGTGGAGCCGCAGCGACTTCCGCTGGTACAGCGTCTACAGCAGGCTCAACAACGAGATGGGGGACTGGGTCGCCCAGCAGATCGGCGGCGAGCAGCCAGGTGACGCGTTCACTCTCGCGGCTTCGCCGTCGTCGGTGAAGGTCCTGCCCGGCAAGTACGTGTCGGCGAGTGTCACGAGCAAACCGGGCAAGAACGGCGCCGAGGACGTCACGCTGTCGGCGACGGGGCTGCCCGAGGGCGCCAAGGCGACGTTCCAGCCCGCCACGATCAAGGCGGGCGAGGTGGCGAAACTGACCATCGAGACCGCCGCCGGGACACCGGAGAAGGCTTACCAGGTCACGATTTCCGGGAAGGGCACGACCGAAACGGCCACCGCCGGGCTCACCCTCACCGTCGGCGCGGGCGATCCGCCGGTCGGGGACCTCAAGGTGACCATCGACCCGGGCTCCGGATCCGGCCGCGCGGGTTCGCTCGTGAGCGCCACCGTCACCGCGAGCGGGGGCAGCGGGTCGATCACGCTGTCCGCCAGTGGTCCCGGGCTGCCGATCAACCCGTTCTTCTCACCGCAGAGCGTGTCCAGCGGCGGGAGTTCGACCATGCAGGTCTTCGCGCCGTTCCAGCCGGGCACGTACCCGGTCACGGTGACCGCCAAGGACGCCACCGGCAAGACCGCGACCGCCACGTACACCCTCACCGTCCAGTGATCTTCGCCGAAACAGAGGTGAACACTCATGCGTAGCAAGACGAAAACCCTGCTGGCACTCGGTCTCTTGAGCCCGCTGCTCGCGCTCGGTGCCGGAACGGCCGTCGGTGCCGAGGCCGAAGGTGTCGTGATCCCGGCCAAGGAGCACTACGGCGATCAGTACATCGTCGTCCTTCATGACGTCGCCGCGGCCGGGCAGCCGGCTTCGGCCGATCTGGCGCGTCGCTACGGTGGCGAGGTCCGTTCTGTCTGGACCGCGGCCGTCCGCGGGTTCTCGGCCAAGGGCATGACCCCGGCCGAGGCGCGGAAACTGGCGGCGGACCCGTCGGTCAAGGCGGTCTACGAGGACGGCACCGCACGGGGTACGGGCACTCAGCAGAACCCCACGTGGGGACTCGACCGGGTCGACCAGAAGAGCCTCCCGCTCGACAAGGCCTACACCTATCCCAACGAAGGCGCGGGCGTCACCGCCTACGACCTCGACAGCGGTATCAACCCGTCGAATCCGGAGTACGAAGGCCGGGCCAGTCTCGGCAAGGACTTCTTCGGCGGCGACGGCAAGGACTGTCACGGCCACGGCAGCCACACCTCGGGCACGATCGGCAGCAAGACCTACGGCGTGGCGAAGAAGGTCAAGATCGTCGGGCTGAAGGTGCTGGGCTGCGACAACTCCGGGCCGGACTCGGGCATCATCGACGCCGTCGACTGGGTGACGGCCAACGCGCAGAAGCCCGCGGTGGCCAACATGAGCCTGACCATGGACGCCCCCGGGGTCGGGGACGACGCGGTCAAGAAGTCGATCGCCTCGGGCGTCGTCTACGGCGTCGCGGCGGGCAACGCGTCCACCGACGCCTGCAACACCAGCCCGGCCCGGATCCCGGAAGCGATCACCGTCAACGCCTCGGATTCCAGTGACAACCGGTCGTCGTTCTCCAACTACGGAAGCTGCACCGACATCTTCGCGCCCGGTTCGAACATCACGTCGCTGAGCCCGGCCAGCGGTGGGACGGCGACCATGAACGGGACCTCGATGGCGACGCCACACGTCGTCGGCGCGGCCGCGCTCTACCTGTCGGCCAACCCGGGCGCCTCGCCGCAGCAGGTGCGGGACGCGCTGGTGAACAACGCGACGGCGGATGTCATCAAGAACGCGGGCAGCGGTTCGCCGAACAAGCTGCTCGACGTCTCGTTCATCGGCAGTGGCGGCCCCGGACCGACGTGCGGGGTCAAGTCGAACACCACGCCGGTGTCCATTCCGGACGCCGGAGCCGCGGTGACCAGTTCGGTGACCCAGGAAGGCTGTGACGGCAAAGCTTCCGCGTCCTTGCCGGTCAAGGTCGACATCTCCCACACCTACAGTGCCGACCTCGTCCTCGACCTGATCGGGCCGAGCGGCAAGGCCTACCGGCTCAAGGGTTCCGGCGGGGTCGGCTCGGCCGACGGCGTGCACCAGACCTTCACGGTCGACGCCTCCGGTGAGGCTGCCAACGGGACCTGGAAGCTGAGCGCCCAGGACGTCTACAAGTTCGACACCGGCAGCATCGAGGGATTCAGCATCACCTTCTGAGTCCACTGCAGACTCGCCGGCAGGGCGGGGAGGGAAACCACCGGAGGGGCCGCGCGCGCGGCCCCTCCGGTGTTCTCACTGTGGCGCTGTCTTCGCGGTGAACCGGGTGCGGAGGTTCACCGCGACGGCCAGCGCCGCCGCGGCGCCGAGCAGGAACGCCCCGGTGGGCAACGGCTGCAGGACCATCAGGCAACCGGACGCGACCGCGGGCGGGTGCACCACCCGGAACAGCAGCATGGCGCCGAGTCCGGCCGCCGCCGCGATCGCTACGGCCACCGGCCCCGGCGCGAGCAGGAGCGCGGTGAGCAGACCGCCGATCACGGCGAGCGCGTGGCCGCCGAAGACCGCGGCCGGCCGGGCGGACGGCAGCGCCGGATTGGCCAGTACCAGGGCCAGGCTGGCGGCGAGCGGCGCCGACGCCGCGGGACCGATCCCCGAGCCGATCCCGGCGGCGGCCACCCCGCCCGCACCGGCGGCGGTCAGCAGGACGGGCAAGGCGTGCTTCACCGGGAGACCTCGGGGAAGTCCAGTTCGGGTTCGGCGACGTGGTTGAAGTAGTTCGACAGCACGTTGAGCGCGATATGCGCGACAACCTCGGCGACCTGTGCGTCGGTGACCCCGGCGGCGCGGGCTTCGGCCAGCTGCTCGTCGGAGATCCGGCCGCGGTGGGTCAGGACGGCGTCGGCGAGCCGGAGCACCGCGCGGGTGTGCGGGTCGGGGCTGTCGGCCTCGCGGGCGCTCACCAGTTCTTCGGCGGGAATGCGCATCTTCTCGCCGCGGAACGTGTGCGCGGCGAGGCAGTAGCCGCATTCGTTGCGCCACGCGGTGAACAGCGCGAGCAGTTCCCGTTCCCGCGCGGTCAGTTCGCCGCGGGTGAGGGAATCGCGCAGGGCGAGGTAGCCGCTCAAGGCGGCCGGGCCGTTGGCCATCGCGGCGTAGAGGTTGGGCACCCGGCCGAGCTGGTGACGGACGTCGGTCAGCAGCGGATGCTCGGTGAGGTGGGGGATGCGGGACACGGGCTCTCCAAACGGTACTGGTCTGTTCCGAGTGGGACGGTACAGACCAGTGCCGTTTGCGGTCAACCAGTTCGGTACAGAGTGGTACTGTTTTGGCCGTGGGAACCCGAGCACGCGAGCGATTGCTGAGCACGGCCGAGGAGCTGTTCTACGCCGAAGGCATCCGCGCCGTCGGCATCGACCGCATCCTGGACGAGTCCGGCGTCGGCAAGGCATCGCTGTACCGGCACTTCCCGAGCAAGGAAGCGCTGGTGGAGGCGGTGCTGCGGGAGCGGGACCGCACCTGGCGGCAGTGGCTTTCCGACGCCGTCGACGGCTACCGCCTCGACCCGGCGGACAGGGTCCTCGCGGTGTTCGACGCGCTCTATGAACGCTTCTCCCGCAAAGACTTCCGTGGCTGCGCCTTCATCAACACCATGGTCGAGACGGCCGATCCGTCGAGCCCCGTGCACACCGTCGCGGCCGAGCACAAGGTCGCGCTGACCGGATATCTCGCCGGTCTGCTCGCCGACGCGGGCCGTGCCGACGCCGCCGAACTCGCCGAGCACCTCGTGCTGGTCGTCGACGGCTCGATCGTGACCGCGGTCCGGGAGAACTCCCCGGACGCGGCCCTGCGCGGCAAGTCGATCGCCGCCGCCCTGCTGCGCTGACTGCCCGGGGCGGGACCCGTTCGCGTCCGCGTGTCGTCCACTCAGGCACGCGAAACCGACTCGATCGGGTCGTGAGTGGCGATTCGGGCCAGAACGAACCCTCTCTCAGGTACCTACTCGTGGCCTGCGGGCTTGCTCGCGTGAAGTACATGATGGCCCCCTTCCTTGCGCTAGGCGCAGCAAAGGGGGCCTTCATGTACCGGGAAAGGTGTGAGGGTCGAGTTTCCTCGGCTGAGCCGAGGGACGGGGTCCTTCACGCGCCGCTGTTGTGACTGGTGGTGCCGCTGGGGCTTGTGATGGGGTTTCGGGTCCGTGAAGGACTCCTTGAGGGACTCTGGGTCCCTCAAGGAGTCCCTCACGGACCAGCGCTACCCAGCTCACCCGCCGTAGGTAACCAAAACACCGTTGGCCAGAGCCGTCATCACCACTCACGAGGCGGTGAGGGCCCGGCGGAGTTCTTCGTAGGCCGGGGCGAGGGTCCGGAGCGTTTCCGCGGCGCTCGCGTCGTTTCCGGTGACGAGGTCGTACTGCAACGAGCCGACCGAACGCGCCTGCGTGGTGGCGATTTCGGCGGCGGTGCCGTGGTCCACCCGGCGCAGGCAGGCCGCCGCGTCGGCCAGTCGCCGCGCGCCGACCCGGACCGCGAAGTGGACGAGGTGCCCACGCGAATCCGGATCCAGTCCGGACTCGATCCGCGCGGCCAGCGACAGGGCCGCGTCGGCGTTGCCGAGGCTGCCCGGCGGGAGCCCGGCCCCGTTCTCACCGCCGAGCCAGGCGACCGCCCGGGGGAGTGACGCGATGAGGGCGGCGTCCTCGTCGACGAAGGTGTGCCGGACGAAGTTCGTACGCAGGGTGTGCGGTTTGCCGTAGGCGACGGTCTCCGCGCGCCAGGCGGCGGCGAACTCCGCTCGCGGCAGCCGCGCGTACGGGTAACCCTGCGGGTCGTGGACGGTGACGGATTCGCTGTCCGCGGCGAGCGCCACCAGATAGTGGTCGGCGCCGATCGGGCCGGTCATCCCGGGCTGATAGCGCAGATGCCCCATCTCGATCGGGCCGATCATGACCGGTCCGTCGGCCAGCCCCTCGACGAGCCGGGCGAAGGCCGCGTCCGGATCCTCTTCGCTGACGGTCTCCGCGGTCCAGCCGAGGACGGCGAGCGCGTCACCGATGCCGATCTCGGGATCCCAGCCGAACGGGTCGAACAACGGCAGCGAGCCGCCGATGAGCTGCATTCCGAACGGGCTGCCGGTCAGCGTCTCGAGTACGGCGGTTCCCGGCGCGCCGGAGCCCAGCATCATCGCCAGGGAATGGGTGTAGCAGTACGGGCCGGAGCCTTGATAGTGGAGGTGGTCGTTCACTCCGTCGAGAGTGGCATTTTTCGCGGTAAAACACCACGTTCCCGCGGAACAGTCCGTTGTGGACACGGCGGTGAACACCGTTTTCATCACTCTTCCGAGGGTTTTGTTCTCATCCAAGGGGTTTTATCGGGGTGACACCCCGGGTCCCGGTTGCCGTCGATGATCTCGCCGACACAGGATGACCGTCATTCGGGCTCGCTGTCCCCGTCCGCCCTGATTCGGGCCGACGGGAGCGAGCGGTGAGGTGGAGGCGGCATGGCGGAACGGCGCGGGCGGAATCGGTGTCGCCGCGACTTGGCGATGCTCACGGTGGTCGTCGTGGCCCTGCTGATGGGCGCCCCGCTGCCCGCCGCTGCCCAGACGCAGCCGCGCGGAGCGGGCACCGAGCGGCCGATCGGGCCGGAGCCGGTGTACTCCGGGCTCGCCCACGGCGGTATCACGATGGCCGCCAACTCCGTCGTGCAATGTGGCCCCGGCGTCGTCTGTAATGCTTCGGCGAGCAACGCGAGCCCGGTGTCGTGGATCAAGGTCGATCCCGCCGCGCCCGGCAATACCGCCTCCGCGGCGAGCCTGAGCATCCCGGTCGGCGCGAAGGTGCTCAACGCCCGGCTGTACTGGCAGTTCAACCCGGTCGCCAGCAGCGGGACTTCCGGCGACGGGAACAAGGGCGACCAGGTCTCGATCAAGACCCCGGGCTCGAACTCCTACCAGCGGATCACCGCCGAGACCTACGACTGGTTCCCCGCGACCACGACCGGTGGCTTCCCCACCCTGTACGCCTACGGCGGCGCGGCCGACGTCACGAGCCTCGTGACCGGCGCCGGGGCCGGGCAGTACACGGTCGCCGACATCCAGGCCTGCCAGGGCCAATCCATCAGCCGGACGAATCTCGGCTGCTGGGGAGGCTGGTCACTGGTCGTGGCCTACGAACTGCCCAGTGAGCCACTGCGGTATTTGCAGGTGTGGGACGGGATGCAGGTGGTCGCGGGCGGCAGCACACCGAGTTCGGCGACCATCGCGCTGAGCGGCATCAAGGCGCCCACGTCGCGTCAGCCCAACGTCGAACTCGGTATCGTCGCGGGTGACGGCGACGCGCCCATCAGCGGCGACTATCTCCAGGTCGGCCCCAACGCCTCCAGTCTGCAGACGATCGCCATGCCCGCGCCCACCGGCGTGGCGACCGACAACGCCTTCAGCAGCCGCATCGACCGGGTCACCGCCACCGGTTCGGGAACGAACGTCACCTCGCGCGTCCCCAATCCCGTGAACAACGTCGGGTACGACGCCCGCAGTATCGACATCACCGGCAAGGTTCCCGCGGGAACCACCGCCCTCCAGGTGAAGATCGGCACCATCGGCGACGCGCTGTACCCGCAGACGATCTGGCTGGTCACCGACGCGCTCGAACCCGACCTGCAGATCACGAAGGCCAACGACCCGGTCGGCAACACCGACGACAACCCGCCGGGCTACGTCACCAAGGGCGGCGACGTCACCTACACCTTCGACGTCGTCAACAAGCACGCCGACGGTTCCGTCACCGACCTCGACACCGCGACGAACGTGGTGCTCACCGACACCCTGCCGGACGGCGTCACGTTCGTGGCCGGGTCCAATCCGGACTGTTCGGCGGCCGGGCAGCTGGTCACCTGCCGGCTGCGGAATCTCGCGCCAGGGCAGTCGCAGAAGGTGGCTTTCAAGGTCACGGTCGGGGCGACGGTGCCGGACGGCACCAAACTCGACAACACCGGAATGCTGACCTTCCGCGGCGAGGACACCGGCCGCGGTCAGGAGCGCACGTCGAACACGGTGCGGAACACGGTCGCGTCGCCGGGGTATCAGCTGACCAAGTCGGTCGACCTCGCCGAAGCGATCCCGGGTGACACGCTGACCTACAAGGTGACCCTGCGGAACACCGGCGTGATCCCGGTGCCCGCGCTCACGGTGCGCGACACGCTCCCACCGGGGACGAGCTACGTGTCGTCCGAGCCGTCGAAGGGGACCGCGTCCGGTACCGGTCCGATCGACTGGGCGGTGGACGGCCTCGCCATCGGGGAGACCGTGACGCTGACGGTGCGGGTGAAGGTCGAAGAGGCCGCGATCGGCAAGGATCTGGTGAACCGCGCGACCGTCCCGACCGGACCGCCGCCCGTGGTACCACCGGACTCGCGATGCCCGGACGACCCGGCCGCGGCGTGCGCGAAGACCAAGGTGCCCGCGCCGTCGTACACGGTGACGAAGACCGCGGACAAGGAATCCGCGAACCCCGGTGACACCGTGCGGTACACGATCAACGTCACCAACACCGGCAGGGTGACCGCGGCGGACCTCAAGGTCGTCGACGATCTGACCGGTCTGCTGGACGACGCGGTCTACCAGAACGACGCCGGCGCGTCGGCGGGCTCGGTGTCCTATGTGGAACCGAAGCTGACCTGGACCGGCACGCTCACGGCAGGGAAGAGCGCCGAGTTCACCTACACGGTGAAGGTGAAGGATCCCAACACCGGTGACAACCGGCTGAAGAACGTGGTGACTTCGGAGACGCCGGGTGGCAACTGTCCGCCGGGTTCGACCGATCCGAAGTGCGGGACCACCACCCCGGTTTCCGGTTTGTTGATCGAGAAGTCGGTCGACAAGGAGTCGGCGAATCCGGGTGACGTCGTGAAGTACACGGTGACCGTGCGGAACACCGGCCAGACCAAGCTGACCGGTGCGACGTTCACCGACGATCTGACCGGTCTGCTGGACGACGCGGTCTACCAGAACGACGCCGGCGCGTCGGCGGGCTCGGTGTCCTATGTGGAACCGAAGCTGACCTGGACAGGCGACCTCGGTGTCGGCGAGACGTCCACGGTGACTTACACGGTGAAGGTGAAGAATCCCAACACCGGGGACAACCGGCTCAAGAATGCGGTGTCGTCGGAGACACCGGGCGGGAACTGCCCGCCAGGTTCGACCGATCCGAAGTGCGGGACCACCACACCGGTGTCGGGTCTGCTCATCGAGAAGAAGGTCGACAAGGCGTCGGCGAATCCGGGCGATGTCGTGAAGTACACGGTGACTGTGCGGAACACCGGTCAGACCAAGGTGGACGGTGCGACGTTCACCGATGATCTGACGCAGGTGCTGGACGATGCTGATTACCAGAACGACGGAGCCGCTTCGGTCGGTTCGGTGTCCTACGCGACGCCGAAGCTGACGTGGACGGGTTCGCTCGATATCGGGCAGACCTCCACGGTGACCTACACGGTCAAGGTCAAGAACCCGAACCCTGGCGACAAGAAGATGTCCAATGTGGTCACTTCGGAGACACCGGGTGGGAACTGTCCGCCGGGTTCGACGGATCCGAAGTGTGGGACGACGACTCCGGTGTCTGGTTTGTCGATCGAGAAGTCGGTCGACAAGGCGTCGGCGAATCCGGGTGACGTCGTGAAGTACACGGTGACCGTGCGGAACACCGGCCAGACCAAGCTGACCGGCGCGACGTTCACCGACGATCTGACCCAGGTACTCGACGACGCCGACTACCAGAACGACGGTGCGGCGACGATCGGCGGTGTCACGTATGCGGCGCCGAAGCTAACGTGGACCGGTTCGCTCGACATCGGGCAGACATCGACGGTCACTTACACGGTGAAGGTGAAAAACCCCAATCCTGGTGACAACCAGCTCAAGAACGTCGTGACTTCGGAGACGCCGGGCGGGAACTGCCCGCCGGGTTCGACCGATCCGAAGTGCGGGACCGTCACGCCGGTGTCGGGCTTGAAGATCGAGAAGTCGGTCGACAAGCAGTCCGCGAATCCAGGCGATGTCGTGAAGTACACGGTGACCGTGCGGAACACCGGTCAGACGAAACTGACCGGTGCGACGTTCACCGATGACCTGGGCCAGGTGCTGGACGACGCCGACTACCAGCAGGACGGTGCCGCGACCATCGGTTCTGTGTCCTATGTGGAACCGAAGCTGACCTGGACGGGCGATCTCGACGTCGGGGCGACAGCGACGGTCACCTACACGGTGAAGGTCAAGAGTTCCGTCCCCGGTGACAAGAAGCTCATCAACACCGTCACCTCCGAGACGCCGGGCGGGAACTGCCCGCCGGGCTCGACCGATCCGAAGTGCGGGACGACCACGCCGGTGTCCGGTCTGCTCATCGAGAAGAAGGCCGACAAAGCGTCGGCGAACCCGGGCGATGTCGTGAAGTACACCGTCATCGTCAGCAACACCGGTCAGACGAAGCTGACCGGTGCGACGTTCACCGATGACCTGACACAGGTCCTCGACGACGCCGAGTACCAGAACGACGGAGCCGCGACCATCGGCGACGTCTCCTACGCGGCACCTAAGCTGACTTGGACGGGCGACCTCGGCGTCGGCGACAAGTCCACGGTGACCTACACGGTGAAGGTCAAGAACCCCAACACCGGCGACAACCGGCTGAAGAACCTGGTGACGTCGGAGACGCCGGGCGGGAACTGCCCGCCAGGTTCCACGGATCCGGCTTGCGGCACCGACACCCCGGTTTCGGGCCTGGAAATCAAGAAGACGGTCGACAAGCAGTCCGCGAACCCGGGCGATGTCGTGAAGTACACGGTGACCGTGCGGAACACCGGTCAGACGAAGCTGACCGGCGCGACGTTCACCGATGATCTCGCTCAAGTGCTGGACGACGCCGACTACCAGCAGGACGGTTCCGCGACGATCGGCACGGTGTCCTATGTGGAACCGGAGCTGACCTGGACGGGCGACCTCGGCATCGGCGAGACCGCCACGGTCACCTACACGGTCAAGGTGAAGAACCCCGGCGACGGTGACCACCGATTGAAGAATGTCGTGACTTCGGAGACGCCGGGTGGCAACTGCCCGCCGGGGTCCACCGATCCGAAGTGCGGGACCACCACACCGGTGTCGGGTCTGCTCATCAAGAAGACCGCCGACAAGAAGTCGGTCGATCCGGGTGACACGGTGAAGTACACGATCACCGTCACCAACACCGGGCAGACCAAACAGGACGGTGCGTCGTTCACCGACGACATGACACAGGTCCTGGACGACGCCGACTACCAGAACGACGGCGTGGCCACCATTGGCGATGTCACCTACACCGCACCGAAGCTGAGCTGGAGCGGTGCGCTCGACATCGGCCGGACGGCGACCATCACCTACACGGTGAAGATCAAGAACCCCGTTCCCGGTGACCGGAAACTGTCCAATGTGGTCATCTCCGACACCCCGGGCAACAACTGCCCGCCGGACTCGACCGACCCGAACTGCGTGGCGGACGTGCCGTCCCGCGAACTGACGGTGAAGAAGACCTCGGACAAGCAGACCGCGAACCCGGGCGACGTCGTGAAGTACACCGTCACCGTCACCAACACCGGTAAGGTCGATCTGGTCGGCGAGGACGCCGCGCGGGTCACGGATGACCTGTCCGAGGTGCTCGACGACGCCGACTACTCCGGCGATGCCCAGTCCGCGCCGGTCGGCGGTACTTTCGCCTTCACGGCACCGAATCTGCTGTGGGTCGGTGACCTCCCGGTGGGGGCGTCGACCACGTTGACCTACTCGGTGAAGGTGAAGAACCCGGTCACCGGTGACCACGAACTGCGGAACACCGTCAGCACCAACACCCCGGGCACCTGCCCGCCGCAGTCCGATGATCCGGCGTGCTCGACCAGCACCCCGGTGCCCGGCATCGCGCTGCAGAAGAAGGCGGACAAGTCGACGGTGAACCCGGGCGACGTCGTCAAGTACACGGTCACGGTCCGCAACACGGGCAAGACCAAGCTGACCGGTGCGACCTTCACCGACGACCTCACCGAGGTCCTCGACGACGCGGAGTTCCGGAAGGACGGTGCGGCGACGATCGGTGAAGTGACGTATGCGGAGCCGAAACTGACGTGGACGGGCGACCTGGAGATCGGGCAGACGGCGACGGTCACCTACAGCGTGAAGGTGACCAAGACCGGCGGTGACGGCAAGCTGGTCAACGCGATCACTTCCGACACACCCGGGGGCAACTGCCCGCCGGGCAGCAAGGACCCGAAGTGCGGCACGACCACTCCGCTGTCCAGTCTCAAGCTGAAGAAGACGGTGGACAAGACCGAGGCCAAGCCCGGCGAAGTCGTCACTTACACCGTGACGGTCGAGAACACCGGACAGGCCACGGTCGACGACGCGACGTTCACCGACGACCTGACCGAGGTGCTTGACGACGCCACCTTCGACGGAACCGCGAAGGCCAGCGGGGGAACGGTGACCTACTCCGCGCCGAAACTCACCTGGAAGGGCAAGCTCAAGGCGGGGGAGAAGGCCACCGTCACCTACGCGGTCATCGTGAAGTCGCCCGCGCGTGGTGACCACCGGCTCCGCAACGTCGTCACGTCCGACACGCCGGGCGTCAACTGCCCGCCCGGTTCGGCGAACCCGGACTGCGGCACGGACACCCGGGTGCCGCCGGAACCGCCGACGCCGGAGAAGCCGAACCCGCAGCCGCCGACCACCCCGCGTCCGCCCGGTCTGGCCGTCACCGGTTCGCCGGTGAAGACGATGACGGTGCTGGCGCTGGGCATGCTGGCCATCGGCGCCCTGCTGCTCCTGGCCGGACGGCGACGCAGGGAGTCCTGACCACGACCGATGATTCCGGCCCGCGGCGGGAGTCTCCTCTCCAGACGACGACTGGAGAGGAGACTCCGGATGACGAATTCAGGACCGACGAGGATCTGGCCGGCGATCCACGCCGAGCGGGCGGCGCTGGCGAACGACCTCAAAGGACTCACCGAAGAACAGTGGCGCACGCCGTCGTTGTGCGCCGGGCTGACGGTGCGGGAGGTGCTGGCGCATCTCACCGCCGGGGCGAGCCTCACCCCGGCGCGGTGGCTGGCCGGGGTGATCCGCTGCCGGTTCGATTTCGACAAGCAGGTCGCGATGCGCCTGGCCGAACATCTCGGCTCGAACGGCGCCGGGACGCTGGAGCGGTTCCGCGGTGTCGTCACCAGCACGACGAAACCGCCGTTGCCCGCCATCGCGATGCTCGGCGAGACGATCGTGCACGCCGAGGACATCCGCCGCCCGCTCGGTCTTCGCCATGACCATCCGATCGCCGTCCTCACCTCACTGGCCGGCTACTACCAGGGTTCCGATCTCGTGGTGATGGCGAAGGGGCGCATCGGCGGGCTGAGGCTGCAAGCGACGGACGGCCCCTTCGCCGTCAGGTCCGGGCCGCTCGTCTCGGGCACGACCCTGGCGCTGATCATGGCCATGACCGGACGAGCGGCCTATCTCACCGAACTCCACGGCGACGGGGTGCCGGTCCTGCGGCGGCGCATGCCCCTCGAACGGGACTGAGGTTCAGCCCTGTTCGAGGGGAAGGCCCGCGTCGGCCCAGTCCTCGATGCCTTCCCGGTACTTGCGGACGTCGGTGTAGCCGAGCGCGGTGAGCCGGTCGGCGACCTGTCCGCTGTTGGGGCAAGCGGGGTTCGAGCAGTAGGTGACGATCGCGGCGCCGCGATCGGGCAGCACGGTGGCGGCCTGTGTGTCGACGTCGGCGAGGACGAGGGGAACGGCGCCGGGCAGATGCTGCTTGGCGTAGTACTCGCCACCCAGGGCGTCGACCACCGTCACGGTCTTCGCGTCGATCGCGGCCTTCAGTTCGTCACGGGTGATGAGTGCGGTCATGTCGCTACCTCCAGTTAATCGGACTATAGTCCGGATGTGCCCCGTGACGATAACGGACCACAGTCCGCTTACGCAACCCCGTTGGAACTCCTGCGCACACCGCCGCCCAAGGAGCGCGCGGACGCCGCCCGCAACCGGGCCGCCATCCTGGACGCGGCCGCGTCGCTGTTCGCCGAGCACGGCGTCGACGCGGTCTCGATGGACCAGGTGGCGGCGGCCGCGGGCGTGGGCAAGGGGACGTTGTTCCGCCGCTTCGGTGACAAGGCGGGGCTGGCCGCGTCGCTGTTGGACGCCAGGGAGCGCGTGCTCCAGGAGGAAGTCCTGCAGGGGCCGCCTCCGCTGGGCCCCGGTGCCCCGCCGCCGGAACGTCTCGTGGCCTTCGCCGACGCCTACCTCGACTACCTGTTCAAGCATTTGCCGCTGGTGCGGATGTCGGAGACCGCGGCGCCGGGGGCCCGCTACCGCATCGGCGCCTACCGGTTCTGGCATCGGCACGTGGCGATCCTGCTCGACGGCACGCCGGACCCGGAGCACGGCGCGCACGCCCTGCTCGCGCCGCTGGCGGCCGAGCACGTCACCGCGTTGCTGCCGGAAATCGGCGAAGAGCGGATCCGTGCCGGGATCACGCGCCTGTGGCGCGCCGCCCTGTCCCAGTAGGGTGTCGGAGGGGAACCCCAAGGAGTGTGTCGATGACGGTGGAGCGCCGGACGTACCGGCCAGGCAGGCAGGCCGTGCCGGCCCTGCTCGCCGCCGTGCTGACCGCGCTCGGGCTGTTCTTCGCGCTCCACGCGGGCGATTCCGCTTCGGCGGACGAGTCGCGCGGGGCGGACTCGATAGCCGGTTCCTCGGTCTCGAAGGCCGTGGCGCCGGTGCGCGCCGCGGGCAGGCTCGCCGCCGAACCTTCACTCCTGGGTGTGCACGGGCACGGTGACCTGCCTCTCTTCGGCACCGTTCCGCACGGGCCGGCGTCGACGACGCTGCTTCGTCTCGGCGAACTCCATTCCGACGTCACCACTCCCTCCCACGCGGCGCATCGCCTCGCGCTGGGGGATCGCGCTCCTCCTTTCCCGGCAGCCGTCTGAAGCTCACGGGCACGTCTTCCGCGTGCCCGGCCGGGACCCGTGCGCCTTCTTCGCGCGCGGGTGAATTCATCGAGGAGAAACCGTCGTGCCGCGCGAAACCGCGCGGCGAGGCATGACCGGGCGAGCCGTGGTCTCGCTGGTCGTCCTCGCCGCGACCGTGTACCTGTTGCTGACCACCGCCCCGCGCCTGGGGCTCGATCTGCGTGGTGGCACGCAGATCGTGCTGGAGACCAAGGATTCACCCACCGCCACCGCCGGACCGGAGACCACCGACCGGACGCTCGAGGTGCTGCGCCGCCGCGTCGACGCGCTGGGCGTCGCCGAACCCATGCTCGCCCGCTCCGGGGACAACCGGATCATCGTCGAACTACCCGGCGTGCGGGATCCGCGTGAGGCCGTCGAAGTGATCGGCCGGACCGCGCAGCTGTCCTTCCATCCCGTGCTCGGCGCCGGCGCGGCCTCCGGTGACTCCCGGGTCCTTCCCGACGAGAGCGGCCAGCCGATCAACCTCGGCCCCGCGGCACTGACCGGCGAAGGGGTCGACGAGGCACTCTCCTCGATCGATTCGCAGGGTGGCGGCTGGCTCGTTTCCGTTGACTTCAAAGGGGATTCCGGCCGTGCCTGGGAGCGGCTGACCGGACAGGCCGCCTGCTCGCCGCCGGGTGATCCGGCCCGCCGGGTGGCGATCGCGCTCGACGACAAGGTGATTTCGTCGCCGCAGGTGAGCCCGCAGGTCGCCTGCGGGGTCGGGATCGTCGGCGGGAGTACGCAGATCACAGGGCGGTTCTCCCCGGCGGAGGCGAAGGATCTGGCGTTGCTGATCAACGCGGGCGCGCTGCCGACACCGGTCGAGATCATCGAGCAGCGCACCGTCGGCCCCACGCTCGGCGCCGCCGCGATCGACGCCAGTGCCCGCGCCGCCGTGATCGGACTGGCGCTGACCGCGCTGTTCCTGCTGGCGGTGTACCGGCTGGCCGGACTGATCGCGGTGGGCGCGCTGGTCGCGTACGCCGCGGTGTCCTACGCCGCCCTGCTCGCCGTCGGCGCGACGCTGACCTTGCCGGGGCTCGCCGGATTCGTGCTGGCCATCGGGATGGCCGTCGACGCCACCGTGCTCGTCTTCGAACGGGCGAGAGAGGAACACGCGGTCAACCGCGGTGGTTCGCTGCCACGATCGGTCGGTCGCGGGTTCAGCGGGGCGTTGTCGGCGATCGTCGATTCGAACGTCACCACCCTGCTCGCCGCGGGACTGCTGTTCTGGCTGGCGTCCGGCCCGGTGCGCGGGTTCGGGGTGACGTTGTCCATCGGCGTGGTCGTGGCCCTGTTCATCTCGCTCGTACTCACGCGGGTGCTGCTGCACCTCACTATGCGGGGCGCGGTCGCGCGCAAGCCGAGGCTTTCCGGGCTCACCCACGAAGGCCGGGTCCGCCGGTGGGTCAACCGCCGCGATCCGGAGTTCCTGGCCCGGCCGCGCCGGTGGCTGATCGCGGCGGGCGCCGTCGTCATCACGGCCGTCACCGGGCTTTTGGTGGCCGGGCCGAACCTCGGCGTGGAGTTCACCGGCGGCCGGGTGATCGAGTACGCCACCTCGGCGCCCGCCGACGTCGAACAGGTTCGGGACGCGGTTTCCGACGCCGGATTCCCGCGCGCCGTCGTGCAGCTGTCCGGGGACAAGGACATTTCGGTGCGCACCGAGCCGATCGACGAGGCCGCCACCGAGCGGATCCGGACGGCGGTCGCCGGGGTCGCCGGTGACGCCACCGAGATCCGTGACGAGCAGATCGGCCCGAGCCTCGGCGCCGAGCTGCGCACCAAGGCGATCATCGCGCTCGGCCTCGCGGTGCTGGCGCAGCTGGCCTACCTCGCGGTGCGGTTCGATTGGCGGCTCGGCGTGGCCACGGTGGCCGCGCTCGCCCAGGACGTCCTCATCATCCTCGGGATCTTCGCCTGGCTGGGCAAGTCGATGGACGGCGTCTTCCTCGCCGCGTTGCTGACGGTGATCGGGTATTCGGTCAACGATTCGGTGGTGGTGTTCGACCGGGTACGCGAAGTCCGGGGGCAGCGCCGCAAGGAACCGTTCGCCCGCGTCGTCGGCACCGCGGTGCTGCAGACGTTGCCCCGGACGATCAACACCGGGATCGGCGTGCTGTTCGTGCTCGGCGCGCTGCTGCTGCTCGGGGATGGGTCGCTGGCCGACTTCGCCCTCGCGCTCCTGCTGGGCCTCGTGGCGGGCACGGTGTCCACTGTGGCCACCGCTGGCCCGGTCGCCATCCTGCTCGACCGGCGATGGCCAGGGGCCGGACGTCCGGTGAGGAAGGCGTCGCGGGCACGGAAGCGCGACGACAACGGCGCGGTGGTGTGATCGTCGCTCCTTTGTGGACCCTCGCGGTCGTCCCGTCTCTATGCTCGTTCCCGGTGGCAGGGGAGTCACCGGGAACGAGGGTGGGTAGATGATCCAGAGCGTGCTCGTCGGCGCGGTCGTCGTGCTGATGTGGACGATGACGGCGGCGCGGCTGGAGCGGTGGCGGGTCACCGCGCCGATGGCGATGGTCGTGGCGGGGCTGGCGATCGGGTTCAGCACCCGCAACGCCCTCGGCGAGGGCCTCAACACCGAGATCGCCCTCAACGTCGCGGAACTGATCCTCGCGCTGCTGCTGTTCGTGGACGCCACCGCGGTCAAGGGCGGCTATCTCGGCCATGACGCCAAGATCGCGATGCGGTTGCTGCTGATCGCGCTGCCGCTGACGATCCTGATCGTGCTGGGCGTCGGCCTGCTGGTGCTTCCCGGCCTCGGCTGGGCGGTGGTGCTGCTGATCGCCTGCATCATCGCCCCCACGGATTTCGCGCCCGCGACGTCGGTGGTGCACGACGTCCGCGTGCCCGAACGGGTGCGGCACCTGCTGAACGTGGAGAGCGGCTACAACGACGGCGTCGTCGCGCCGGTGTTCATCTTCGCGCTCACCCTCGCGGGGAGCCACCACCACGCGAATACGCCGGGCGAAGCCCTGCAGGCCGCGATCCCGGCGGCTTTGCTGGCGGTGCTGGCGGGCTCCGCCATCGGCGCGGTGGCCGCGGTGGCGATGAACGTGGCGGGCAGGCACGGCTGGTCCACCCGGCATTCGGCGCGGGTCGCGGCCGTCGCGCTGCCGCTGCTGACCTACACCACCGCCGTCGCGATCGGCGGCAACGGGTTCGTCGCCGCGTTCATCTGCGGGATCGCCTACAAGACCGCCCGGCACCCCACCGAGGACGAACTCGGGCTGGCGGAGGAGGTCAGTTCGCTGTGCGGGCTGCTGATGTGGTTCGTGTTCGGCAGTACCGCGGTGCTGGTGCTGTCCTTCGGCCTCACCTGGGGTGTGGTGATCGTCAGCGCCGTCGCGCTGACCGTCGCGCGCCTGATCCCGGTGCTGCTCACCTTGCTGCGGACGGATTTCCGGTGGCGCGACCGGATGACCATCGGCCTGCTGGCGCCGCGAGGGGCGGCGTCGATCGTGTTCGGGTTGCTGGCCTTCAACTCGCTCGAGGGGGACGCGGCGGACGTCGCGTTGAGCGTCATGGCGGTGACGGTGCTGGCGAGTGTCGTCGCGCACGGCGTGGGCGCGTCGGCGTTCCTGAACCGCAAGTCCAAGACTTCCTGAGCCGCGACGACCGCCGGATCCCCGCTCAAGCCGGCTTCAGTTGTCCATGGCCTTCCTGATCGCCGCTTCGAGTGCCTGCACGTTCTTGGCGTCCATCCCGCCGTAGGTGAAGGTGTTCATGTCCACCTTGTCGGCGTACATGGGCACGTCCTCGACGATCGCCTTGGAGGCACCGGGTACGTCGAAGACGAGCCTTCCCGGCTTGAACGCCGTCGGCGGAATGTTCTTGATGCCCTTGATCTTCCCGACGCTGAACGTGTGCTTTCGGTCGCCGAGTCCTTTGACGGCGGCCTTGATCGTGACCGTCCTGCCGCTGAACCTGATGGATCGGCGTCTGGCGTGGATGTACACGAAACCCTCCCGGTCTTGATCAGTCGCCCGTGGCCGCCACGTCGTCCGCGGTCAGGTCGCAGGGTTCGGCGTTGCCCCACAACGCCTCCGCTTCACCGAGGAAGGTCCGGTAGGCCGCGCCGTCCCCGGGCTGCAGGACGAACTTCGGCTCACCCGCGGCCTGATAGGTGTAGTACTCGGCGAACAGTGCCGAGCCGGTGGCGATGACCCCGATGGCGATGGGATGCCGGACGAGCCGGGCGGAGAGATCGCCGCCGGTCGAGCGCTTCAGTTCGGACAGCACCCGCAGCGTGTGGCGCACCCGTTCCCGCGCGCTTTCCGGTGAGCGCACGGCGTAGTAGCGCGCCGCCGCCGTGTCGATCGCGGGGGAGTGCGGGTCGATCAGCACGAACCGGATGCGGGCGCCGGCGCGCAGCCGTTCTTCCAGCTTGCCGTAGTTGTTGTTCACCAGGGTGTTGCGGGCCATCCCGGTGACGAGCAGTTCGTCCGCACCGTCGATCGCCTCGGCGAGTTCGGGGCCGAAACCCTCACTGAAGACCGGGCGGCGTGCCCTCGTCACCTGATCCTCGGGAGACAGCGGCCATGGCGTGCCGTCCTCCCACAGCCGTTCCGCCTCGTCGGCGAAGTACCGGTACCAGGGAGCGTCCTTCGGTTCCACTGTGAACACCGGCGCCGCTTCTCCGGCAGGCCGGTGTTCGTAATGCTGCACGCAGATCAGGCCGCGTTTGCTCGCGACGTCGAGGCAGTTGAAACCGGCGGAGGAGATCCGCGACGACACCCGGATCTCCAGCCTGCCGTTCGTCCTGCTCCGCAGCGACGTCAGTTCGTCCAGGGTGGCCAGGATTCGCTGCCGCATCCGTCCCTGACCGTGGCTTCGGGAGATCCGGCGGTCCGCGACGTCGACGATCGCGTCGTCGGTCGGATCCAGCACCAGCACCCGGATCCGGCCGCCCGCTTCGAGGATCGACCGGATGTCACTGCGCATGCCCTGCACGGTCCTGGTCATCGAATGGCCGATGAGCAGGATGTCGAAGGCCTCCGCGCGCCGGGAGATGAGCTCCGTGGGGAACGTCGGTTCGAAGAAGGCCGTGGGGCCGGCCCGGTTCGAGTCACGGACCTGTTCGGTCAGCCGCCGCGAGCGGATCTGGGAAAAGGCGAGCAAGGCCAGCAACGCCGTCACCACGGACGAAAGGGTCTTGACGTCCGAGACACCGGTCGCGCCGAGGACGGTGAACGCCAGCGCCACGGCGCCCAGCACGTACAGATCCAGGTTGTCGTCGGTGATCACCCTCGCCAGTGATCGCCGGATCCGTCCACGCTCGTCCGTCACGAAACCCCCTCGTCGTCATCGGTCCGGTGGTGACCGTATCGGCAGGCCGCCCGCCACGTCAGGGATTTCTCCACGGATATCGCGACCGATGCCGAATTCCTGACATCGATGGCATTTCACGGCCGCTGGACCGATTCCGCGAGTTAGTGCCTGGTCAGAACCCCGGTGGCGGCGGAAACGCCGTCCCGGGTGCCGCCGGTGCCGGAACGAAGCGAAGCCATTTGGTGTAGTTCTTCACTTGGTCCAGTCCAGTTACCGCTCTAACGTAGAGGGATGGAGCTGGAACTGCGCCACCTGCGCATCATGTGCGCGATCGCAGAACTCGGGAGCATCACCAAGGCGGCGAACACGCTCGGGATGGCGCAGCCTGCGTTGACCGCCCAATTGAAACGCATCGAACGGACGCTCGGCGGCAAGCTCTTCCTGCGTGATCACACGGGAACCCGTCCGACGGCGCTCGGCCTGCTCGTTCTCGACCGGGCCAAAATGGTGCTCCCCGCCGTGTCGTCGCTGCACGACGAAGCGGCACGTCTCGCGCAGCACACCGGTACCGGCGAGCCGGTCACGTTGCGGCTCGGTTCGGCGACGGGCCCGATGCTCGGGGCGCTCCTGCAGCGCCTCGGCGGCACCCATCCCGACATCCACGTCGCCACGCATACGTCGTGGTCGTCCAACAAACTCGCGGACATGACCGCCGAAGGCGCGCTGGACTTCGCCTTCGTCGGCGTCTGCGGCGACGCCCCACCGCCGCCGGCAGCCGGTCTCCGGTGGCGGACCCTCGCGCACCACCCGGTTTTCGTGCTGATGTCGGCACGCGACGAGCGAGCGCAGCACGACTCGGTCGAACTCGGCGCGCTGGCGGACGAACGGTGGTGCGCGACCCCGGGGGACGGCTGTTTCGGTGACTGTTTCGCCTCCGCGTGCGCCCGGGCGGGATTCACCCCGCGGTCGTTGTACGAGACCGATGTCCTGACCTGTATCGAGATGGTCGAGTCGGGTCACGCGGTGGTCTTGTGCCAGCCGCTGTTCCACGAGATCCCCGGTATCGTCGCCGTCCCGATCGCGGGAAACCCGCTGAGCTGGCGAAACCTCATCGGCTGGTCGGAGCGAGGGGAGATGGGGCCCTTCGCCGCGGAGATGATCGCGTTGTCCCGCGCGGTGTACGGCGAACTGATCGACCGGCGGCCGGCCTACGCCAAGTACCTCGAGGTGAATCCGGGTTACGGCGTCGACTACACGGACGCCGCGGTGCACTGACCTGCGTGAAGGGCGACCAAAGGTCCAGTCCACTGGGGTGGATATGACCTAAATGGTATGTACCTTTTGTGTGAGGCGCCTCGTACGGTCGGGGACGAGATCCCCTTCCGGTACGTGTCGAGGAAGCGCCTAAATGAACCGAAAGATCGTAGCGGCCGCCGCGGCGGCCATCACCGGCGCCGGGCTGGTCGCGGCTGTCGCGCTGACGCCGAGCGCCAGCGCCGGTCAGACCGTCTCGGCGGCGGACCAGGTCCAGTCCGAGATCGCCGCGGCGCTGTCGCGCGACCTGAAGATCAGCCCGGACCAGGCCAGAACCCGCCTCGCGGCGGAGCAGAAGGCGGCACGCGCCGACAGTGCCCTCAAGACCAGCCTCGGTTCGTCCTACGCCGGATCCTGGCTGGACGCGGCCGGGACCACGTTGACCGTCGCTGTCACCGACGCGGCGCTGGAGGGCACGGTCCGCGCGGCCGGAGCGATCCCGAAGACCGTCGCGCGGAGTGCAGCCCAACTCGACGCGGCGAAGCTGTCGTTGGACACCAAGGGATCCAGCGCGCCGAAGAGCGTGCCGGGCTGGTACACCGACGTCGCCACCAACTCCGTCGTCGTGCTGGCCAACGCCGGCGCCGAGGCCGCCGCGAAGTCATGGGCGACGGCGTCCGGCGTGCGGGCCGACGCGGTGCGGGTCGAGACCAGCACCGAAAGCCCGGTTCCGCTGATCGACGTCATCGGCGGCAACGCCTACACGTTCGGTTCGGGCCGGTGCTCGATCGGCTTCTCGGTCGAGGGCGGCTTCGTGACCGCCGGCCACTGCGGCACGACCGGAACGCGCACCTCGAACCCGAGCGGAACCGTCGCGGGCTCCAGCTTTCCCGGCAACGACTACGCCTGGGTCCGCGTGGACGCCGGCAACACGCCGCGCCCGCTGGTGAACCGCTACCCGGGCACCGTGCCGGTCGCGGGATCGCAGGAAGCCGCGATCGGTGCCTCGGTCTGCCGTTCCGGTTCCACCACCGGCTGGCACTGCGGCACCATCCAGCAGAAGAACGCTTCGGTGAACTACCCGCAGGGCACCGTTTCCGGCCTCACCCGGACCAACGCCTGCGCCGAGCCGGGTGACTCCGGCGGTTCGTGGATCGCCGGCGACCAGGCGCAGGGCGTCACCTCCGGTGGTTCCGGCAACTGCACGTCCGGCGGCACGTTCTACTTCCAGCCGATCTCGGAGATCCTGAGCGTCTACAGCCTGCGTCTGCTGACTTCGGGCTCGAACCCGCCCTCCAGCACGACCACGACGCCGACCACCACCCCGACCAGCCCGACGACCTCGAACCCGCCGGGCGGCACCTGGGCGGCGGGCACCTCCTACGCCGTGGGCGCGACGGTGACCTACGACGGCGTTTCGTACCGCGCGCTGCAGGCGCACACCGCTCAGGTCGGCTGGGAGCCGCCGAACGTCCCCGCCCTCTGGGCGCGCTCCTGACCGCCTAGCCGTCCGGGTCACACGCAGGGGTGGCCCGGACCCGACCGTCCCCGACGTCGTCCGTGCGTCGGGGACGGTCCCTTTTCGTTTCAGTGCAGGACTTTCAGCCCCACCACACAGGCGACGATCCCCACGATCAGCAGAATTCTGGCCAGCGAAACGGTTTCCGCGCCCGACCACGGGAGATCCTTCATCGCGTAACCGAGGCCGACCATGCTCGCCGCCAGTGATACGCCGAAGATGAGCGACGGGGTCAGCCGCGACAGTCCCTCGGACCTGCCCGCACCCACTCGTCCGGGACCTCGATCACGAGGTTCCGGACCCAGGATCGCACAAAGACCCCGCGGGCGCCCGCGGGGTCGAGGAGGATCACCAAACGAAGCGCCATTGTGGACGGTCAAGGCATCGACGTACGACATTTATTGAGGGGTAAGGCAAACGTGTCGCGTCTCGGCCGGGCGACCGGCCGCCAAGGTCACAGCCGCCCCACCGTCACCAGGGATCACATCTGACGGTAGCGAAAGCCTCCTTCACTACCGTCAGGGTAGGCAAGGAGGCCTTGCTACCCCGGGCCGGGGACCCGTCAAGGGATAACGATTTTCGCCGCTTTTCGGAAAGGATCGAAAGTTACCGCAATTCCTCCGTTCGGGTGTAACCCTTCGCGGTCGCTTGCCGACTGACCGGTGTCGGCAAGTGCTGGAGGAAAAGTGTCCATGATCGGACGGCCCCCGGATACGCTCGATTTCGACACCGGGCGTCTGTCTCGTCGCGTAGCCCGCACCGCGGCCGCGATGGACGCGCTGGACGCCGAGATCGGCGCCTGGCTGGCGAGCCGCTCGGGCAATCCGGTGTTCCGGCGCTTCTCGTCTCATTTACGGACTCTGGAAATCACGCTGACGCGGATGTGCTCCCGATTGCGCGCCGAGATCGAGGCGGTTTCCGGAGATGCGGCCGAGGGCTATGCGTATTGCCGCCGCGTCGATCGTGGCCTCACCACCTTGAGACGCCTTTTCCTCTGGTACGCGGAGAAGTACGACCAGCGCGCGGCGGGTGGTCGTCAGGCCGTGCTCGCCGCGGCGGACGAACTCGCGCGAAGCTGCTGGAGCGCGGGATTCGCCGCGGCGGGCCGGAAACCACCCACCGGACCACTGTGCTTCGTCGACAACCGGACGGACGCCGTGGCCCGCCGCCGGTGTGACCTGCCGACGGAACTCAAGCCGCCGTCCGACGATCCACTGATGGAATTCGTGGACCGGTTGCCGATCCCGGTGATCGCCCTGCCGGAGCAGGCGGTACGCGAAGGATGGTGGGTCGTGCTCGCCGCCCATGAGACGGGACACCACGTGCTCCACGATCTCGATCTCGGTGTTCCGGTGCGGCAAGCGCTCCGGGAGGCGGTTCCGCCGAGCCTGGCCGCGAACTGGGTCGCCTGGCACAACGAGGTGTTCGCGGACGTGTTCTCGCTCCTCATGGTCGGGCCGGCGGCCGCGTGGGCGATCGACGAGTTGCAGTTCGGCCCGCGGTCCGGGATGTCGCTGGCGAGCGGGGGATACCCGCCGCCGTTGGTGCGGCTGGCGTTGCTGGGCGAGACGCTCAAGGCGCTCGGCGCGCCCGCCGGTATCCCGTGCGCCGCCGACGCGGCCACCGTCGAGGACGCGAAGACCGCGCCGCAGCTGGCCGTTGTCCCCGCCGTCGTCGCCGCTCTGCTGGATCTTCCGCTCGGTGACGCGAGACTGCGTTGTCTGGCACTGGACGAAGTCATCGGTACCGGCCCGAGTGTGCGCGCCTGGTCCGAGCAGCTGACCAGGCCCGAACCGGCGATCGGCGCGATCGAAACGCGCCGGGCCCCGCGGCTGCTGATCGCCGCGGCGGTACACCGCTATCGCGCTCTCACCCCGGCGGCCGGGGATGCCGTGACCGGGAGGCTGCATACGGCGTTGCTGTCCCTGCTCGGCCGCAGCGGCGTCCCGGGCCTGCTCGCCCCGTCACCGGAGACGGACGTCGAGACCTTGGCGGACGCGCTCGGGGAACTGCTGATCGAAAGGGCCGCCGAAGGTGAACCTGCCTAGAGTCGTCGTCGATGTGGCTCGCCGTGACCCCGGCCCCGGCTGGACCGTCACGGTCACCGGCGACGGCGTCGACGAGCGATTCGAGCTGGACGCCGTGACGATGGACGTCGGCGGCCGCGAATTCACCCTGCCCCATCGCGGTGACCTCGACCTCGGGGACCTTTCCGGCAGGCTGGCGCGGATCGACGACCGGGCGACCGTCGCGGGCGATGTCTGCGCCTATGGCGAATGGCTCTTCCACAGCCTTCTGGAGCCCGTCTGGGCCGATGTCCGCAAGCTTCCGTGCGTCGTCACGGCCCGTGGGGTGGAGCTGGCGCTGCGCTGGCCCGTCGACGACACCGCGCTGCATCAGCTCACCTGGGAAGCCATGAGCCACGAGGGTATCCCGCTGGCCAACGATCCCGATCTGCTGGTCGCGATCACCCGGCTGGTGCCGGTGCGGACCGGCCCGGTCCAGACGATCGAGCGGACTCCCAGGGTGCTCTTCGCGGTCGGTGGTGCCTTGCTGGACGACACGATCCGGCCCGGCGCGATGTTCATGGGCCTGGTGCGCGCCTTCGACGCCGACGGGGTCTGCGCGGCCAAGGCGGTACAGAGCGTCGACAGCGAGGAACTCGCCCGCCACTGCGCGGAATTCCAGCCGGACGTCGTGCACCTGGTCGCCCACGGCGACGTCGTCGACGGACACGGCAAGCTGAAGCTGGCCAAGGGGGAATGGGCGGGCGCCGACGTGCTCGTCCCGGCCATGACCAGGACGTCGCGGCCGCTCGCGGTGGTGCTGAGCGCCTGCCGCACGGGTTCGGGCGGGCTGGCGGAACCGACCCCGGCCGGACCGCTCGCCGCGGAACTGGTGGCGGCGGGCATCCCCATCGTGTCCGCTGTCGCGGGTGAAGTGAGCGAGCAGGCCTGCCGGCTCTACAGCAAACGCCTGGTGGAGGCGATCAGCGACGGGACGCCGCTCGCGAAGGCCGTCGCGCAAGGACGTCAGGCGGCGTTGTCCCGGACCGAACCCGGTCTGCAGCTGGATTGGGCGATGCCCGCGCTGTTCGTCTCCGAATCGGTCGATCCCGCCTTCCGGCCGGTGAACCGCGACTCCGCCGAGTGGCTGACGAAGGCGGCCAGGCAGCTGGAGCTGCGGGTGCCACCGGTGTTCATCGGCCGGGACGCGATACTCGGCCACGTCGACGACATGTTCGACCACACCAACCCGCTCGGCGTGATCGGCGTGCTCCGCGACGGCTCGCTGGAGCGTCTCGGCGGGACCCGGCTGCTCCGGGAAATGGGGTATCAGCTGCTGATGCGCGGACATCTTCCGGTGCTGCTGGGCCCATACGGGCTCGGGGCCGAACCGGGCGACCTCCGCAAGTTCCTCTTCGAGATCTACGACAAACTGAAGGATCTCTCCAAACGGCTCGGCCTCACCGTGCCCCGCTTCGACCTGCTCGAACCGGAGTACCCGGCAGCAGACGAGCCGGACGCCCGGCTGCGCATGCGCAACCACATCGAGGCGCTGGACGGCCTGTGCCGCGGTACCGGGGAGCTGAAACCAGCACTGGCCAAGGAAAGCCTGGAGACGGACTTCGAGAAGCTGGCCGGGGTGGCGGCCGGGCGGGGCGAACCGTTCGGCGAGCACACCAGGGTCGTCGTGCTCGCCGACGAGGTCCATCGCTGGCCGTTCGTAGGGGAACTGGCGGCGTGGCTCCAGAAGACGGGGGAGCTGGGCCTCGGTTCCGTCGACAGCCCGGCCCCGTTCGTCTTCACCGCGTCCTCCCAGGACGACGGCGGACGGCTGCTGAGATCGTTGAGCGATCTGAAGTACGGCCAGCCGGGCTACGCCTTCCCGCCACTGGACGAGCTGGAGGCGGACGAAGCCCTGCTGGGATTCCAATGGATCCTGCTGAACCCGTGGCTGAAGAACGACGAGAAATACCGGAAGGTCTACGCCGCGCTACCGGACGCGGACTGGGAGGTCGTGCGGTCCGCCTTCGATTTCCTCGAAGGAAAACCGGCGATGGTCAAGGAACGCATCTTCTGCAAGGTCGCCAACCTTCTGCACGTCAACAAATGTTTCGCCGCGGACGACGACTTCGCGACCTGGGACCGATTTCTGGGATTGGGCCGATGATGGAGCATTTTCCGGACGAGCTGCGGCGACTGCTGACGCAGTGGCAGGACAATCCCGCCGCCGAGTTGCTGGACGAGCTGGACCTCGATTCCCGGACGCTGTGCCGGGTCAGCCTCTTGCCCGAATGGACCCCCGAACTCGCCGTCCGGCTCCAGCTGACGGGACCGGGCGAACTGCCCGGCCTGGTCGAAAGGCTGGCTGAGGCCGATCTCATCGAGCGGCGTGCCTCCCGCACCGCCGTCGGCGACGCGCTGGGGCCGTTCTGGATACGCACCAGGCGACGTCGGGAGGTCGGCGACTACCTGCGGGACAAACTCGGCGTCCAGCGTCTGCAGGCCGAGTACAACCTGTTCTGCGGCGAGGTCAGCAAGCTGAAGCACGACGGCTTCGGGATCTGGTTGCTGGTGCGGCGGTTCTCCTCCGATCCCACCGGCGCGCTGCTGCTGGAGTGCGTCGAAGGGTTGCTGCGCGACCGGGATCTCGCGGCCGCGGCTTCCACCGTCGCCACCACACGCGTGGTCAGCGACGTCATCGGCGGCACGCTCGAAGACGCGGTGAAACGTGCGCAGTGGCGGCTGGATCGCGAATACCGGACGAAGGACGACCTCGGCCATCTGAGCGGCTATCACCGGCGGAGCGAGATCGAGGACGTCCTCGAAGAGCTGATCCACGGCCGTGAGGGCAAATGGGCCGCGCATCTGCTCGGGAACGCGGGCGTCGGCAAGACGATGGCCATCCGCTACCTCGCTTCGGGCAAGCTGGCCGGGGATCGCGGGCTCGGACGGTTCCCGGTGGCGCGCGTGGACTTCGACCACCTCGATCCGAGATACCCGGAGCGCCGCCCGGGGGAGCTGCTGCTCGCGATGACCGACGAGTTGCTCGGCTTCGCGACCACCCGCGACGCCGAGCACCGCTACCGTGCGGTCCGCGACGCCGCCGACGCCTTGCACGAAGAGCTGTCCCGGTCTTTCCCGGATCCCGGGCACGCGGAACGGCTGCGGCTGGAGGCCATCGAGCGGTTCGCGGATTTCGTGCGGCGTCTCCCGGAACCGGTCGTACTCGTCTTGGACACCTGCGAAGAACTCGCGAAGCTCTACGCGCCGGGTGCGCAGGCGCCCGCCATCGACCAGACCTTCGATCTGGTGGAACGGTTGCACGACCAGGTGCCGAGCGTCCGGGTCCTGTTCGCCGGGCGTCGCAAACTGGTGTCGGCCCCGGGCGACGGACCGCACGGGGGTCCGAGCCTGGAAGTGCGCGAGCATGTCCGGGTCGTGCCCACGCGTGGCTTCACCCGCTCCGACGCGGAGGGGTATCTCGCCGAACGTGAGGTGCCGGTTCACGTGTGGTCCGCGCTGCTGGACCGATCGCTGGAGGACGGCCGGTACAACCCGTTCGAACTCGCGGGGCTCTGTGATTGGATCCGCGACGAACCCGGGCTCGACCTCGCCGGACTCACCGGCAAGGACAAGGACCCTTATGTGGAGCGCCGTATCCTGGCGCGCATCCAGGACCGGCAGGTCAACTCGGCGCTCCCCGTCGCCGCCGCGTTCGGGGAATTCGACCGTGATCTGATCACTCCCGCGCTCACCCGGGCCAGGGTCGACGTCAAGGCGGCCTTCGACGGGCTCGCGGCACAGGAATGGGTGAACGTCCGCAAACTGGGCCGGGACGGCATGCCCAGCGTGATCGAGATCGACGAGCACATCCGTGAACGGCTTCGTGCGGTCCTGGACCGGTCGCCGGAACGCCCTTCGCCCGACCCGCACGCACTCGGCCGCGACGCCGCCGCGGTGATCAAGCAGAAGCCTTTCTCCGAGGTGGCGACGGAGACCGTGGTGGCGGCCATCCGCCTGCTCCCTCCCGAAGAAGCGGCGGAACTGTGGCGCTGGCTCGACGACGCGATCGTGTCCCGGCGTGAGTGGGCGTGGGCGGAGGGGGTGGCCGCGCGGGTCGCCGCGATGGAACAGGCCAGGGTGACCTCCGGCGGCCCGACGATCCTGGCCGCGGTGCTGGCGACCGCCGCCGCTGCCCGGGTCCACAATGGACACCGCGATGGCCTCGAGGGATTGTGGTCCGGAGTCGAGGACCATGCGGCGAGAATGCCGGGAAAGGGCTCGGCGACGCTCCAGTTCCGCGCTCGGCTCGGGCAGATCTCGGTGGACGAGTCCGGCGACGTACCCGACCACGTCGCTTCCTTCCTCGAGCTGTGCCTTATCGACGATTCGGCGGTCCCGGCGGATTCGATGGTCGCCGCGGTGGAGAACCTGATCACGCGGCCCGCGTCACCTGTCTTCTTCTTGTTGCTCGGGGAGGTGCTGGAACGCTTGATCGAGCGGGCGCAGCCCAGGATCGCCGCCGCGGCCGCGATCCTGCTGGCCGGGCTCTGGTTGCGACGCGATGTCGAACGGCCGGTGCTGGCGGAGCTGGAGCGCGCGACGAACCGCCTGCGTGACGAGGACCGGAACCTCTGGGGGTTGCCCGAGTACGCGGACTGGGTCGTTCCCCGCGGGCTGCTGGAGCGGCTGCGGCTGATGCGGGTACTGATCGCGCTCTACGGTGGCGAGCCCTTGCTCGGCAGCGAGTGGCGATCCTGGTCCGGGGACCTTCAGCTCGCTGACAACGACATCGACGCCGACCGGCTACGGGCCGCGCTGCTCGATTACGAGCTGGCGTCGACCGCCTTCGTCACGATCCCCCAGTACCGGCTGGAACGGCTCTCCGGCAGGCCGGTCTCCTGGCTGCACAACGGTTTCGGCCGCCCGCTGGTGGTGGCCATCGCCGACGCGATGGGGCTGCGGGGTGACTACGACCGGGCCGCGGAACTGCTCGAACGACAACGGAAGCTGGCCGTCGCCGAGGGCGATCAGGCGGAACTCATCGAGTCCTGCGACCTCGCCCTGCTCCGGTTGTGCCGCCAGGAAGGGACACAGCGGCACGGGCATGTCAGGAGCCTCGCCTACGAGGGCACGCCGAGGTTGCGCGACGAGGCGTGGCTGGTGCTCCGGTTGTCCGGGAATTCCCTCGGCGACTGGCGTGAGCTCTGCACGCCGTTCGGACGCTGGCGGTGCGATCCACGTGGGACACCACCGGAATCGGTGGAGGTCGACCGGTGGGCCACCGATCACCTCGACCATTGGGAAGCCGAAACCCTCAGGCCCCCACGGGCCGCGTCGACGCTCCCCGTCGAGGGCCTGCTCGCGGCAGGACGCGTTCAGCTCATGGCCGGGGAGATCCAGACGAAACTGGGCCATCCTCAGGAAGCCCTGCTCAGATTGGAGTTCGCGGAGGAAGCACTCTCGTCGTCCGGCTTCACCGAGGGAGCCGATCGCGCGCGGTCGTTGCGTGGACCGTCCATCGAGATGCCGCAGGCGGCTCGGGTGCGGCGCAAGCGCCGTAGCCTGTCCACCACCGTTTTCTCGGCGCTGCCGAGGTTCCTTAACGGCACCTTGGGGGCGTATGCCCACCGGTGCCGGCGATGGGTGGCGGGGCACACCTGGCGCCAGCTCCGCTTCGAGCTGTACCTGTGCCTCACTCTCGGTGTGATCGCGTCGGTGTTCGCCGCGGTGGCGGGAGGTTCCGCCGGCTGGGTGATCGGACTGGGAGTGGGGGTGACGGCGCTGGCGGCCTTGACCAGTCTGGGATCGGCTTACGAGGGATCCACGGTGCGACGGCTGGAGATCCGGCTGGAGCATGAGCGGGCTCACTTGACCGGCTACTACGGCCGAGAACTCCGCAAGCTCGGCGTGGAAGCGAAAAGGGCTCGCAGGCGGAGTGTTCTCGCCACCCCGTTCTGGTCGGAGGTCTTCGAGCCCGAAAGCGAACGATCCCTTCCATCGGACGCGATGGACCGCCTGGTGAACCTGGTGCTCCCGAGCACCATCACGATCGTCCTCCTGGAGATCCCGCGCGATGGCCAATTCGTCGTTCCGTGGGAACACCGCCTCGGCACGGCGATGCGGGCGATGGACGCGCACCGCGTCGTGTGGACCCGATGGCTTCCCGGACCGATCACGGAGGCGGACGCGCCGAGCAGGCGGCGCGGTGGAGCGCTCCTCCGCGCGCCGGTGAGCCTCTGGCCCGGCCTCGTGTGGAACGAGGACATGCCCGGTTTCAAACGGCTGGTGCACGTGGTGGGCACCCCGGTGCGCTCGTCGGCGGGCTGGCAATTCCGCGTCCGTGACACGACCGGGGAATCGAGCCGCGCGTCGAGCCGGGGTTCGAACAGCCGCGAAGACCTCTTCGATCTGCACGCCCTGACCAAGGATCCGGTGGCTTTGGTGGTGTTGCAGGCGGATCCGGTGGACGGACCGCCGACACCGTTGGGAGGAGCACACGACCTGTTCGTCCGTGCGGCGACGGCGGCGATGGACAAGGCTGTCGACGCGGTGCTGGTCATTCCCCCGTTGCCGGACCGGCTCGCCAAGGACGCCGTCGAGATGATCTGGCGGGCGGCGGGCAGCTTCGGAGTGTTGATCGAGCCGGCCCTGGTCAGCCTTGTCGCCGATATCAAGACGATGGTGTACAAGGCGGAACGCGCCGGAACCGACCCGCCGTACGCCTGCCTCGACGTGCTGTTCTTCTTGCGGGACAAGAGAAAGGGAACCTCATGAACGGACGCATCCGCAAAGTCGGAGAGCAGGTGAGGAGCTGGTTCACCACCAACGCGAAACAGCTCACCTTGAAGTTCTACGCCGACGAAGGCGCCGAGCCCTTGGACCCGGGCGAAGGGTATGTCCGGTTGTGGCTGGCCGAAGGGTTTCTCGCGACCGCCGGCAGCTGGGGTAACGACCACTTCCCGGCCCTGCACGGCGGGGTGACGCTCACCTTCGCCGGGCGCGCGACGCCGTTCACGCGTTTCACCAAACCCTCGGCGCCGCTTTCGGCCGGGGTGTATCTGGATTACCCGATGACGACACTGCTTCCGTTCGTCGGTGGCACCGTCGAGCTGGAAGCGGGGCTTTACCGCGCCACGGTCGCCGGACCGCTGGCCGCGGCGGTCGAGATCGGCGGCAAGCTGGCCTCGCTGATCGGACCGCCGCTCAGCGTGGCCGCCGACATCGCGGACAAGATCTCCCAGGGTCTCGGCATCGTGCTGGACGCGGAGAAGGAGGCTCCGGTCCTCGGCCTGCACCACACGCTGGTCTCCGACGGCGGCGGCGGGCAGGTTCTGCGCTCCGGGAGCCTCGTGCTCATCAAGGCCCAGGAGCACGAACTTCCCGCCGGCCTCCGGATCGAGAACGGCAGGCTGCGGAGCGACTCCGGCCTCCTCGCCGGGTTCGACTATCTCGTCCTGCGCGTCGAATGCCGGACCGAGCACGACGAACTGCGTTTCCCGCAGCTGGCGTCACTCCAGCAGCGCGCCGCCACCGAATGGTTGTCCGGTGAGGTGGAGCGGTTCAAGCAGATCCGTGCGCTGGCCATCACCGAAGCCGTCGGCTCGGCCGATCTCATCGCCCGCGACCGGTTCAGGCTCGCGAAGTACGTGGCGGATCAGATCGACCTGGTCAAGGAACTCGGCGCGGTCCCGCAGGAGGGCGGGGGCTTCGATCCGGTACCGGCACGGCTGCTCCCGGACGCCGAGGAGGTCGCGAAGCTGACCCTTGACGACCTCCTGGCGTGAACCGGGCACGCCCCATCATCCCGACAGAAGTGTGCGGGTGGTCTTGGCCACCAGATCGACGGTGCGGGGCGGTGGCGCCTCCCCGCGGTCGAGGTACCGCCGTACCGCGGCGTAGGGGAGGTCCACGAGGGCCAGCATCAGTTCGTCGGTGCTCCGGCCGGTCAGCGGGCGCAGCCGCCGTACGACCTTGGTGAGCGCCGTGTCGAGCCGGTGGTTGGCCTCGTCGGCGCGGGCACGGTCTTCGGCGGTCCAATCGTCGACGCCGAGAGCGCGGTCACCTTCGTAGAGCAGTTTGCCCTCGGCGGGATGGGCCCGGCACCAGCGGACGACCTGTGCCGCGGCCTCGACCGCCGCCTCGATGGTCGGTTCCTGTTCGAGCACCGCGAGGTAACCCTGCTGGAAGCGGGCCAGGGTGCGGAGCCAGACGGCCGCGAGGAGGGCCGGACGTCCGGGGAAGCGGTGGTAGATCGACCCGCTCGGCGCGCCTACCTCGCGGGCGACGGCCGACATGGTCACCGCCGCGATCCCGTTGGTGGCGAAGAGCTGGATCGCGGCGTCGAGGAAGTCGTCGGCGTTGTGCCGCGGTGGCCGTCCCATTATCAGAGACTATCCTCTACTATGGTTTTAGTGGAAGGTCTCTAGAATGGGTCTGAAGGGACGGGGAGCGCGATGCGCGTATGGAACAGGCATTCCCGGATTTTCGCCGTGTCACAGGAGCGCGTCGGCGCACTGATCGACACACTGGCCGGTGACGACGATCGGCTTTGGCCCGTCGCCGCGTGGCCGCCGATGCGGTTCGATCGGCAGCTCGGAACGGGGGCCGACGGCGGGCACGGGCCGGTGCGGTACGTCGTCGAGTCCTACGAACCGGGGAAGTCCGTGCGGTTCCGGTTCACCGCTCCGCGCGGGTTCGACGGATTTCACGAATTCACTCTGCGCCCGACAGGAACAGGGGAGACCGAGCTCGTGCACCTCATGGTGTTGCGACTCCGGTATCCCGCTTGGTACACCTATCCGCTGCTGTGGCGGCCGATGCACGACGCCTTGCTGGAGGACTGCCTGGACCGTGCCGAGCGCGAGCTCATCGGTACGGTACGGACACCCGCGCGGTGGAGCCCTTACGTCCGGCTCTTGCGGAACCTGATCTCCGGCAAGAGGTTCTTTCGTTTCAGCGCGAACAAGATCCCGCCGAGGAGCACGACTGCGATCAGGTAACCCAGCGCCAAGGACAGGGCACCGCCGTTCGCGGGCGGGAGCAGGACGCCGAAGACCGCGCTGATCCCGGCGAGGATCCAGCGGCCGCGGCCGGTCGTGAGGCTCACGGCGAGCAGCGCGACCGTCCACAGGAGATACCACGGCTGCACGACCGGCCCGAAGACCAGCATCGCGGCGAAGGTGAGTCCCGCGCCGTAGAGCGGGTGCATCTTCTCCCGGTAGGTGAGCCACAGCAGCCTGGCCCCGACGGCCAAGCCGAGGATCGCGCCGATGAGCGAGAAGACCTTGATCGCGCTGTCGGTCAGATCCGCTCCGAAGAGCTTGCCCACCCCGCCGACGAGGAAACCGAGTTCGTTGGTGGGCGCCATCCAGCTGTGCACCTGACCGGAAACCCCGGACAGCACCCGGACCCAGCCGAAACCGAGCCCGCTGCCGAGTGAGATCGCCACGGTGACCGCGGCGAATCCGCCCGTCAGGCCGAGTGTCACCGCCACCCGGCCGAGGGGCGTCGCCCGGCGGAACAGGTCGACGCCGACGAACAGCAGACCCGCGACGGCCACGATCTTCACGTTCGCGGCGGCGCTCACCGCGACCACGCCGGCCGCGATCAACGCCGGCCGGGCGGCGCCGGTCTTCGCCGCGCCCATGAGGACGAGTTCCAGTCCGGCGACCATCAGTCCGACCATGAGCCCGTCGTTGTGCACACCGGCCACGATGTGCCACAGCACCAACGGGTTGAGCAGGGCCAGCCACAGCGCGATCGACGGTGGGACACCGACGCGGCCTGCCAGGCGGGGGAGTGCCCACGCCATCAGCGCGATGCCCGCCAGCCCCAGCAACCGGTGCAGCAGCACGGTCGGGACCAGGTCGTCACCGGCGATATGGGCGATCGTGCGGGCCAGTGCGACGAACGCCGGACCGTACGGCGCGGGCGTGTCCCGCCAGTAGTGGCTGACCGACAGGGTCACCGGCGAATCGGCGCCGAGCGCTTCGGCAGGGCCGACGAGGTAGGTGTCGATCCCCTTGGCCGCGATCAGCCCCTGCGCCAGATAGCTGTTGATGTCGCCGCTGAACAGCGGGCGCGCGGCCAGCAGCGGCGCGCACCACGAGACGGCGATCCAGTACAGCCGCCGCCGCGGCAGCGCGGCGGCGAGCCGTCCGATGCCCAGCCAGGAGAGCACGAGGGTGGCCATCCCGGCGACGCCGAGTGTCACCACCAGCACCGATGGCAGGCCGACCCCGGACGTGACCAGCACCAGCACGACGATTCCGGTGAACCCCGCCCAGTGCAGCGTCCCGATGGTCAGCCCGGTCTTCTCCGGCGCGGGCAAGACGTTCTGCATGCGGCCAAACTACGCCAAGTGCGAAAGCCGGTTCCGCCGAACGTCCGAGAAACGGTTCTGGACGCTTCAGTCCGGTGTCCGACGGGTACCCATGGCCAGGAGAGGCGGTGGTGGGCGTGAAGAAACGCTGGGTGCGCCTCGGGGCGTTCGCCCTGGCCGGAATCCTGGTGGTCGCGGCGGCCTTGCAGCTCACCGGGTTGCTGCCGAAGCTCGACCCGTTCGGAACGTCCACTGTGGACCGTTCACAGCCGGCGGTACTTCAGGCCGTCCGCGATCTGAGCCAGTACCACGCGGCGGTCGGCGACTACCAGGTCATCGTCGACATCGAAAAGGACGTCAAGTGGGTGCCCGCGAGCATCGCCGGGGAACGGACCCTGTTCGTGGCGGCGGGTTCGGTCGACGCGTACGTCGATTTCGGGCCGATGATCGAGAACGCGCTCACCGTCTCGGAGGACCGCCGGTCGGTCGAGGTGCGGTTGCCGGAGCCTCAGCTGGCGAAACCCAATCTGGACAATGAGCGCAGCTACGTCTTCGGCCAGGAGCGTGGTCTGATCGACCGGCTGTCTGCGGTGGTGTCCGTGCCACAGCAACAACAGTTCTACGTGGCCGCCGAGAAACGGATTGCCGACGCCGCGCAGCGTTCCGGCCTGATCGAGCGGGCGAGGGCCAATACGAAGGCGATGCTCACCGGGATGCTCACGGCACTCGGCTTCCAGGTGACGTTCCCGGCGGAGCCAGCCGGCTGAGCGCGTCCGCTTTGTCCGGTGTTTCGGCTGGTGAGGCCGGTGGTATCGCCTCTGCATGAACGCCGACCCGGTGCCAGAGAGGATCGCGGAGGTCTGGGGAGAACGGACCCCGTACGCGCGCGAAGCCGCCTGGCCACGCAGGGTGGATCTCCACCTCGAGGACGGCATCGGGGAATCCGCCGTCGACAGCTGGGTCCAGTCGGCCTGTGTGCTGTGCAGTAACGGATGCGCCTGCGACATCGCGGTCAAGGACGGCCGGCTGGTCGGCGTGCGCGGCCGCGAGACCGACTTGGTCAACCACGGCCGGATGGGCCCCAAAGGCCTGTACGGCTCGTGGCAATGGAACGGAAAGGACCGGTTGACCCGGCCGCTGATCCGTCGCGACGGCGAACTGGTGGAGTCCGGCTGGGACACCGCGATGGAGCTGATCGTACGGCGCTCGAAGGAGCTGCTGGCCGAATCCGGGCCGCTGTCGCACGGCTTCTACACGAGCGGCCAGCTGTTCTTGGAGGAGTACTACACACTCGGGGTCATCGGCAAGGCCGGGCTGGGGACACCCCATATGGACGGCAACACCAGATTGTGCACGGCCACCTCCGTCGCCGCGATGAAGGAGAGCTTCGGCTCGGACGGTCAACCCGGCACCTATGCCGACATCGACCACTGCGACGCGCTGTTCCTGTTCGGCCACAACATGGCGGAGACGCAGACCGTGCTGTGGTCGCGGGTGCTGGACCGGCTCGCCGGGCCCGAACCGCCGGTAGTGGTCGCCGTCGACCCGCGGACGACGAAGGTCGCCGAAGCCGCGAAGACGTCCGGTGGTGTCCATCTCGCTCCACTGCCCGGTACGAACCAGGCCCTGATGAACGGCCTGATCCGCGAGCTGATCGTGAACAAGTGGATCGACGAGGACTACGTCTCCGCGCATACTCTCGGCTTCTCCGAACTCGAGACGACCGTCGAGCCGTACACCCCGCGCCACGTCGCCGAGGTGTGCGGGATCGACGCGGACGCCCTGGTGCGGGCCGCGGAGATCTTCGGTACGTCCGAGCGGGTGCTGTCGACCGTGTTGCAGGGCTTCTACCAGTCGCATCAGGCCACCGCGGCGGCCTGCCAGGTCAACAACCTGCATCTGCTGCGGGGGATGATCGGCAAACGCGGTGGCGGGGTGTTGCAGATGAACGGGCAGCCCACCGCGCAGAACACCCGCGAATGCGGCGCCGACGGCGACCTTCCGGGATTCCGCAACTGGCAGAACCCCGAGCATGTCCGGCAGCTGGCCGAACTGTGGAACGTCGAGGAGTCGACCATCCCGCATTGGGCGCCGCCGACGCACGCCATGCAGATCTGGCGGTACGCCGAGCAGGGTTCGATCCGGTTCCTCTGGATCTCGGCGACCAATCCGGCGGTGTCCATGCCGGAACTTCCGCGTATCCGGGACATCCTCGGCAAGGAGGAGCTGTTCGTCGTGGTGCAGGACGGCTTCCGGACCGAGACGGCCGAGTACGCCGACGTCGTCCTGCCCGCCGCGTTCTGGGGTGAGAAGCAGGGGACGTTCACCAACGCCAACCGCACGGTGCACCTTTCGGAGAAGGCCGTCGATCCGCCCGGTGAGGCGCGCCCCGATCTGGAGGTCTTCCTCGACTACGCGCGACGGATGGACTTCCGGGACCGCGACGGCGATCCGCTGATCAGCTGGGAAACGCCCGAAGCGGCCTTCCAGGCCTGGCAGGAGTGCAGTCGTGGCCGGTTGTGCGACTACACCGGCCTGTCGTACGAGAAACTCCGCGGTGGCAGCGGGATCCAATGGCCTTGTGACTCGGATCGGCCGGACGGTACCGAACGGCTGTACCAGGACGGCGTTTTCGCCACCCGGACCGACGAGTGCGAGGACTACGGCCACGACCTCCTCACCGGCGGGACGGTTTCGGCGCAGGAACACCAGGCCTCGCGTCCGGACGGGCGCGCTTTCCTCAAAGCGGTGGAATACACGCCTCCACCGGAGGAACCCGGCGAGGAGTACCCCTTCGTGTGCACGACCGGGCGCACGGTCTACCACTTCCACACCCGGACCAAGACCGGCCGCGCCCGGCACCTCCGGCGTGCCGCACCGGAACCTTGGGCGGAACTGGCCGCGGCCGACGCCGCCGACCTCGGGGTCACGGACGGGGATCTCGTCCGGGTCGAGTCCGTCAGAGGCGGTGTCGAGGTCCCGGTCCGGATCGGGCGGGTCCGTCCCGGCGTCGTCTTCCTGCCGTTCCATTACGGCTATTGGGACACCGACGGCGAGGGCCGCCCCCGCGCCGCCAACGAACTGACCATGACCGAATGGGATCCGGTGTCCAAACAGCCGTTGTTCAAGATCAGTGCCGTCCGCGTCAGCAGGGTGGAGGGCTGACCCGTGCATCTCGCGACCTATCTCGGCCTTCTGCGCACTTCACTGACCACTCTCGCCGACGCCCTCCGCGAAGTCGGCCGCGGCCACGGTGAAGAGCCCGACGTCCAGCAGACCTGCCTGCTGCTCGCCGGGCGGATCGACCGGCAGGCCGAGGCCCTCACCCCGATCGTCGAGCGCTACGGCGAAGATCGGGAGGAGGAGCCGGAACGGCTTCACGCCGCGGGCTTGGAAACCACCCGCGGGGGCCCGGTCGGATTGCTGCGGGATCTGCAGGACCTCTACGCTCTCGCGTCGTTCACCGATATCACCTGGACCGTCGTCGGTCAGGCCGCCCAGGGGTTGCGTGATCGAGAGCTGCTCGACCTCGTCGAAAACCGCGAAGAGGAGACCGCGCGCCAGCTGACCTGGATTCGTACGCGGATGAAGCAGAGCGCTCCTCAAACACTCATCGCCGCACGATGATCTTCGCGAACGTGCTGCACTTGCCGCGACGGCCTTGACCGTGCCACCGCGTCCTGGTGGGCTGGCGAGGTCGACGGGAGGCGCGATGGTGACGAAGCCGAGACACACCCTGACCTATACCGAGCCGCTCGCCACCGGAGAGGTTTCGGTCGACGCCTCGCCGGAGAAGGTGTACCGGCTGGTCAGTGACCCCGTCGCGATGGCCGAGTGCGCGGAGGAGCTCCGGAAGGCCCGCTGGATCCGGGGCGCGAGCGAAGCCGCCGTCGGGAACTGGTTCTCCGGCAGCAATCGCAACGGATGGCGGCGCTGGGTGACCCACGCCGAGATCACCGAAGCCGAGCCCGGCCGCCGGTTCGCCTATCGGGTGCGCACGCCGTTCTTCGTGCCGATTTCCCGCTGGGAGTACGAGATCCGGCCCGACGGCGACGGCAGCGTCGTCACCGTGACGAACTGGCTGCGGGTGCCGCCGTGGTTCGTCCCGTTCGCCATCCTGATCACCGGCCAGCCCGACCGCGCCGGGACCAACCGGTCCAATATCGCCGCCACCTTGCGGCGGGTGAAGGCCCGCGTCGAGGGCCGTGAGTGGCGCGTTTAGAGGACTAAACGCTGGGTTCCTGCAGGCCCCGGCTCTCCAGCTTGCGCATCACCGGGCCGGACAGGAGACCGTGCACGAGGACCGACACCGCGATCGTGAGCGCCGTGACGCGCCACAGCGAGTCGGCCATCGGGAAGTCGCCGTGCCCCAGCGCGTAGGACAGGTAGTAGAGACTGCCGATCCCGCGGATGCCGAAGAACGCGATCGCCGTCGCCGCCGGACGGGTGGTGGCACCGCCGATCAGGGCCAGCCCGCCGAACAGCGGGCGCACGACGGCCACCGCGGCCACCGCCACGAGGACTTCGACCAGCCGAAGGCCCGCCAGGAGCCCGTCGCCCAGCGCGACACCGAGGCCGAGCAAGGCCAGCGCGACGAAGAGCCTTTCCAGCTGATCACCGAATTCGTGCAGTACACCGTGGTACTCGTGTGAGCGTTCGCTGGCGCGGATCGTCGCGGCGGTCGTGAACACCGCGACGAAGCCGATCCCGCCCAGCCACTCGCACAGCGCGAACGGGAGGAACGCGATGGCCAGCACCACCAGCCCGTCGGAGTACTCGCCGAGGCGCAACCGGTCGTGCCGCACCCGGAACATGAGCCAGGACAGCAACCAGCCGCAGGCGAGGCCGACCAGCACGGCGACCACGAGCGGGACGACGACCTCGGTCAGCAGCCACGGCACCGGAGAGGTGCTCGCCGTGCCGGCCATGGCGAGCGCCACCAGCACGAAAGGCATCGCCAGCCCGTCATTGAGCCCGGCCTCCGAGGTGAGCGTGAACCGGATCTCGTTGTCGGCGCCGCGTCCGTCATCCGTATGCGGCGCCGGTACCTGGACATCGCTCGCCAGCACCGGATCGGTCGGCGCCAGCACGGCACCCAGCAACAGTGCGGCGGCCGGGGACAGGGCGAGCGCCCACCAGCCGAGCAGGGCCACCGCGCAGACCGACAGCGGTAACGTGATCGCCAGCAGCCGCCACGTCGAGTTCCACGACCGCCAGCCGATCAGCCGGTCCGATTTCAGCCCCGCGCCCACGAGCGACACCAGGACACCGAGTTCGGTGATCACTTCGACGGCACCCACATGCGATCGCGGATCGAGCACACCTTCGCCGTAGGGGTGTCCTAACGGGAGCAGCCCGAAGATCAGCCCGCCCACCAACAGGACCAGCGGCATCGACAACGCGCGTTCGTGCAGAAGGTTCGGCAGCACCGCGGCGCACAACGCCAGAACGCCGGCCCCGGCGAGCAGTATCTCCATTCGCGCGGAGTACCCGGCCCGGACTTCGCGCAACCGCACGGGGCTCGGCCGTCGAATCCGGGTCCTTTATGGACTGTCAGCGCGGTTACGCGTGGGCTGGGTCGCCTTGGTGTAGCGGCGGGCGAGCGAGGCGAAAGCCTCCGTCAGTTCCGGCGGCCCGACGACCTCGATGTCCGCCTCGAACCGGCCGATGCTCGCCGCCAGCCCGGTCCAGGACCACGAGCCGAGCAGGAGCCGGCACCGGTCCGGTCCGAGTTCCTCGACGACGCCGTCGCGGACGTAGTGCGACACCTCGGCGGCGGGGAGATCGAGGATCACCTCGCCGCGGCACGGCCAGTCGCCGGAGGAGGAAGAGCCCCGGAACCGGCTCGCGACGAACGTGGCCACATCGGCGGCCGGTAGGTCGCGCGGGGTGAATCGCGGCCCGGCCGGGGTGCGCGGGGTGATCCTGTCCGCCCGGAAAGTGCGCCAATCCTCGCGCTCCAGGTCCCAGGCGACGAGATACCAGCGGCCGTGCCAGGTGACCAGATGATGCGGTTCCGCCCGGCGTGGCAGCGCGGAACCGGCGTAGTCGAAACGCAGGACCTCGCGGGCGTGGACGGCGGCGCCGAGCGCCAACAGGACTTCACCGTCCACACGGGGATCCGCCCTGGTCGCGGGTGACTCGACGGCCGTGACGCGCAGGGCGTCGATCCGGCGCCGCAGCCGCGAGGGCATCACCTGCCGGACGGTGTGCAGTGCCCGCATCGCCGCCTCCTCGATCCCCGCGCCGCTGGTGGTGGCGATCTGGAGCGCGACGGCCAGCGCGACCGCCTGTTCGTCGTCGAACAGCAGCGGCGGCAGTTCGGAGCCGGCGTCGAGCCGGTATCCGCCGTCGGGCCCCTTGATCGTCGCGATCGGATAGCCGAGTTCGCGGAGCCTGTCGACATCGCGCCGCACGGTGCGCGGGCTGACGTCCAGCCGCTCGGCCAGCAGTGCGCCCGGCCAGTCGCGGCGGGCCTGCAGCAACGAGAGCATCGAAAGCAGACGCGCGGAGGTCTTCGGCATGATTTCCATGATGCCTCCAGTAGAGGACACACCCTGTCCTCTACCCCTGCGAGAGTGGCTCTCGTGCCAGAAAACGACAACCCGGAGGGCCCGATGACCGCCACCATCCTCGACGCCGAACGCGCCGACCTGCTCGAAGCCCTCGACGCCGTCCGCGCCGCGCTGACCACCACCGCCGGAGGCCTCACCGACGAGCAACTCGGCGAGCACCCGACGGCCAGCGAGCTGTGCCTCGGCGGCCTGATCAAACACGTCGCCTCGATCGAGGAGATGTGGCTGCGGTTCGCGGTCGAAGGCCCGTCCGCGATGACCTACGACCTGCCCGAAGGCGTCACCTGGGCCGACCTCGGCGCCGGGACCGCCCGCGAGTTCCCGCAGTGGGCCATCGACCACCAGAACAACTTCCGGATGCTGCCCGGCGACACCCTCGCGGGAATCCTCGAACGCTACGAACAGGTCGCCGCGCGGACGAAGGAGATCGTCGCGTCGATTCCCGATCTGTCCGCCACGCACCCGCTGCCGGAGGCGCCCTGGAACGAGCCGGGCGCGGTGCGCAGCGTGCGCCGGGTGCTGACGCACGTCATCGCCGAGACCGCGCAGCACGCCGGGCACGCCGACATCCTGCGCGAGAGCATCGACGGCCAGAAGTCCACGTAGAGCGCCTCATGAGTGGTGATGACGGTTAGGGCCAATCGTGTCTTAAGTGCCTACTGTCGGGCGCGCACCAGCAATACCGCCAGCTCCAGTAGTCACACCTCCCCAAGTACATGAAGGTCCCCTTCCTTGGCGCCTAGCGCAGGGTCCCGGCGAAGTCGCAGAGTTGCTGGTCAGCGCTGTTCTTGGTGGTCCGGATGTGGCATCGCTGATGCCTGCAGGGTGCGAGTGTGGAGGGTTTGGGACGGTGAACGTCCCAAATCCTCCACACTCGAGGTGTACCGGGTTCAGGGGCATGCCCGTGAAGAGGGTCCCGACTTTGCCGGAACCCTGGCGCCTGGCGCAAGGAAGGGGGCCTTCATGTACTGCAGCGGGGCGAGCAAGCGGTGATCCATGCAACAGATCGCCACAGAATTGCACAGGTGTGCAGTAAAGCGATGCTCAACGAGAGATCTGCGCAACGATTCAGCCTTATCGACACAGTGAAACGGCGGATATCGTCGCCGGTATGAAGGTCGCCGTCCACCAGGGCCCCTACGCCGAACTGCCCGGTGCGGTCGCGGCGTCCGGGGCCGATCTCGTGATCGCCGCCGAGATGATCACCACCGGTTACCACATCGGCGCCCGCTCTCATGAACTCGCCGAACCGGCCGACGGCCCCACCTCGGCCCGGATGTCCACGCTGGCGAGGGAATCCGGCGTCGCGCTCGCCTACGGATATCCCGAGTCCGACGGTGCCCGCGTCCACAACAGCGTCCAGCTGATCGACGCGACTGGACAGCGCCTGGCGAACTACCGCAAGACGCATCTGTTCGGCGACATCGACCGGTCGTGGTTCGCGCCGGGCACCGAGGCGGTCGTGCAGGCCGATCTCGACGGCGTCCGGGTCGGCCTGCTGATCTGCTACGACGTCGAATTCCCCGAACTGGTGCGGGCGCACGCGCTGGCCGGGACCGAACTGCTCGTGGTGCCGACCGCGCTGATGAGCCCGTACGAGCTGGTCGCCGACACGCTGGTGCCCGCGCGGGCCTACGAAAGCCAGCTGTTCGTCGCCTACGCGAACCGCTGCGACACCGAACAGGAATTGACCTACTGCGGACGTTCCTGCGTCGTCGCCCCGACCGGAGAAGTGCTCGCTCGCGCGGGCGGCGGTGTCGAGCTGATCAGCGCCGAAGTCACCCGTGACGCGCTCCTCGCGTCGCGCGAAGAGAACACCCACCTGGCCGACCGACGGCCCGAGCTGTACCGAGGACTTTCCGCATGACCTCCGCCCTCCCGACCGCGATCCACCACGACGAAGCCACGGGCCGCCCGATCACCATGTTCGGTCCCGATTTCCCGTTCGCCTACGACGATTTCCTCGCTCATCCGGCCGGGCTCGGCACGCTTCCGGCCGAGTGGCACGGCACCGAGGTCGCGGTGATCGGCGGCGGGCTCTCGGGCATCGTCACCGCGTACGAGCTGATGAAACTGGGCCTGCGCCCGGTCGTCTACGAGATCGCCGAGATCGGCGGCCGCCTGCGCACCGTGAACTTCCCCGGCTGCCCGGAAGACGTCGTCGCGGAAATGGGCGCGATGCGCTTCCCGCCCGCCTCCACCGCGCTCTTCCACTACATCGACAAGGTCGGCCTGGAGACGACGCCGTTCCCGAACCCGTTGGCGCCGGGAACGCCGAGCACCGTCGTCGACCTCAAGGGGGAGAGCCACTACGCGCGCACCGCGGACGAACTCCCCGCGGTTTTCGGCAAGGTCGCGGCCGCCTGGGACAGCACCCTGAACGAGCAGGCCGCGTTCGCCGAGATGCAGACCGCGATCCGCGAGCGGGACGCGAAGACGATCAAGCGGCTGTGGAACGAACTCGTGCCGCGCCTGGACAACCAGACGTTCTACGGTTTCCTCTGCGATTCGCCCGCGTTCGCCTCGTTCCGCGACCGCGAGATCTTCGGGCAGGTCGGCTTCGGCACCGGCGGCTGGGACACCGACTTCCCGAACTCCATCCTGGAGATCCTGCGGGTCGTCTACACCGGCGCCGACGACGAGCACCGCAGCATCACCGGCGGAAGCAGGCAGCTTCCCCTGCGGCTGTGGGAACACGCGCCGGAGGACCTCGCGTTCTGGCCTGCCGGGACGAGTTTGAGCACGCTGCACGGCGGAAGCCCGAACCCCGGCGTCGCGCGGTTGCACCGCACCGCGCCGAACAACATCACCGTGACCGACACCGAGGGCCGGATCCGCACCTACCCCGCGGCGGTGTTCACCGCACAGAGCTGGATGCTGCTGTCGAAGATCGAATGCGACGAGGCGCTGTTCCCGATCGACCACTGGACGGCGATCGAGCGCACCCACTACATGGAGTCCTCGAAGGTCTTCGTCCCGGTGGACCGACCGTTCTGGCTGGACAAGGACCCCGAGACCGGCCGCGACACGATGAGCATGACGCTCACCGACCGCATGCCGCGCGGCACCTACCTGCTCGGCGACGACCCGGCCGCGCCCGCGGTGATCTGCCTGTCCTACACGTGGGCCGACGATTCGCTGAAGTGGCTGCCGCTTTCGGTCTCCGAACGGGTCGAGGTGATGTTGCAGTCCCTGCGGGAGATCTATCCCGGCGTCGACGTCCGGCGGCACATCATCGGCGACCCGGTGACGGTGTCCTGGGAGGCCGAACCGCATTTCATGGGCGCGTTCAAGGCCAACCTGCCCGGTCACTACCGCTACCAGCACCGGCTGTTCACGCATTTCATGCAGGACAGGCTGGAGGAACGTCATCGCGGTCTCTTCCTGGCAGGCGACGACGTTTCGTGGACGGCGGGCTGGGCGGAAGGCGCGGTGCAGACGGCGCTCAACGCGGTGTGGGGCGTGCTGCACCACTTCGGCGGCGAGACGGATCCGGCGAACCCGGGGCCGGGCGACGTCTACGACGACATCGCGCCCATCGAACTGCCGGACTGAGCACGGCGCTTCACCAGCCACGCCGTGCCGAGCGCCAGGAGCGTGCCCAGGCCCGCGCCGATGGTGTTCATCAGCCAGTCGTTGGTGTCGCAGGCGCGGCCGATGGCGGGGATGAGTGCCTGGAGTGTTTCGATCACGGCGGACAGTCCCGAACTCGCCGCGAGCATGGTCAGCGGTCGCTTGGTCGCCAGCGTGGCGAAGTACGCCGGAGGCAGGAACAGGGCGACGTTCGCCAGGAGTTCCACCGTGCCGAGGGTGGGCAGGGAGAACTGGACCGTGCACAGGATCTCGTCGATCGTGTGCACGGTGGGCAGCAGGGTCAGCGCGAAGACCGGTATCAGCGACACCCCGAAGAGGGCCCACAGGATCCGCGGTCTGCCTGCGGACAGGTGACCCAGGACGGCGCAGACGAGCGCGACCAGCAGGATCGCCACCGGCACGAGGGCGGAGTGGTCGAGCAGGAAGTTCGTGATCATGGCGGGGCGATCCTATGATCCGGAGATCACGAAGGTCCGTGAAGGCCTCCTTCCCTACTTTGAAGGTAGGGTCTCGGCAAAGTCGCGGTCTTGCAGGTCAGGTGACTATTCCTGCATTGTCACGGGCCGCGCGCACCGGTGGCGGAGCTTGATTTACGGAAGATCAGGGACACTCAATGTCCCCGATCTTCCGTTGATCAAGGTCGAGCCGAGAGAGGGCAGGCCTGATTCTGGACACCAGCGGGCTTCAGTGTCCACAAGGGACACCCTCGGACGATATGGCGTCCGATTGATGCCGCTAAATACGTTTCCGTGCGGGGTCGTGAGTGCTAATTAGGGTTATTGAGGGGTAAGGCAAAGGTGGCGTGGTGGGTGGTAAGTCCGTGAAGGCCTCCTTGAGGGACTCTGGGTCCCTCAAGGAGGCCTTCACGGACTTCAAGACGGGACGTTGATGTCACAGCCGTCCCACTGTCACCAGGGATCACGCCTGACGGTAGTGAAGGGCTCCTTCACTACCGTCAGCGTAGGCAAGGAAGCCTTCACCACCAGGGAAACGCGTAGGCAGCAGCGACCACAGCCCGCGACACGACACGTTTGACTTTCCCCTCAATAGAACGACCCACATCACTCACGACCCCCTCACCACACCCCGCAACTCACCCAAATCGGACACATTTGTCCCGAGAAGTGTCCCTTATGGACAGTCGGGAACCAGGTGAGGCCCCTTTTACGTGAACCCGCTCCCGCCGGGTACGCCACGACACGTTCGCCTTGACCCGCTCTGGTAATGGAGCCGACCAGCAGTTATGCGACTTCGCCGGGACCCTGACCGTCAAGGTAGGGAAGGAGGCCTTCACGGACCAGCCGCCCTAAAGGACTTACGGCAGTGCGGCGGGCGATTCGGCGTCTGGGATGAGCAGCCGCGGCGTGCCCGAGCCGTCGGCGGACACGGCCCAGACGTCGGAATGTCCTTGGGTGCGGGGGAGGGCGTAGGCGACGGTGCGGTCGTCGAGCCAGGCGGGCTGGTCGTCGACGTTCCGGGTCTCGGCCAGCGGTGTCACGGTGCCGCTCGCGAGGTCGAGCACCGAGACCCGCCAGCCCTTGGCAGGATCGCCGTCGATGGCGGCCTTGTAGGCGATGCGGGTCTCGTCGGGGGACAGCGACGGGCATTCGACGTTGTCCCGCAGCGTCCGGATCGTGCGGGCGGCGGAATCGCCTTCGACGAGGTAGCGGTGGGGGCCGGTGGACATCGTGGCGTAGAACCGGTTCGGCTGCTTGGCGAAGGTGACGCCCCAGAAGTTGAAATCGGCCGCCTTGTACGGCTTGCCGTCCACGGTCACGGCGAAGTCCTCGAGCGTTCCTTCGACGTTGTCGGTGGTGAGGTCGAGGGTGCCGGCGCGGGTGGAGAACCGGCCGCCGTTGTAGGAGTCGCCGGTGACGAACACCGTCCACGCGAGACGCCGTCCGTCGGGTGAGACGCGCGCCCGGTTGGGCAACCCGACCAACGGGATCTCCTGTGTGACGGCGAGACGGCTGTCGAGCACGGCGAGCTGGTAGGTGGTCAGCCCGGTCTCCGGGCGCAAGCAGATCCCGGTCCCGGCCGCCGCGTAGACGCGGCTGCAGCTCACGTCCGACACCGCCCGAGCGCCGCCTGGATCGGCCGCCGAGACGCTGGATACGTGACCGCGGTCGGCGTCGGCGGTGCTGCGGAACAACAACCGCTGCCCGTCGAGGGTGACGGCACCGCTGGTGCCCGCCGACGCGGTGTCCTGGTTGCGCGCTCCCGCCACCCCGACGTAGATCACGGCGGCCGCGGCCAGCGTGAGTACTCCGGCGACGGCGATCAGGACGCGGGTGCGGGTGTTCACGATCGTGCCTTCCTGCGGGGAGCCAAGAGAGCGAAGGTGGCGGCGACGGCGACGAGCACCGTTCCGGCGGCGATCACGATCGCCGTGTGCGCACCCCAGAACTGCCAGGAAAGTCCGAAAAGGACGGACGAGACGAAGTAGGCGAGCGCCTGTCCGCTCTGGACGATCGCGATGCCGGTGGTGCGCAGCGCCTCGGGCAGCAACGGCCCGGCCAGCGCCATCAGCACGCCGTCGGTCGCCGCGTAGAACACGCCGTACAGGCCGAGGGTGAGCGCGAACAGCGCCCATCCGGTCAGCGGGCTGAGCAGCAGCAGGTAGACCGCGACCAACGCGCCGTAACCGGCGAGCATCACCGGCAGCCTGCCGATCCGGTCGGCCAGCGCGCCGAGCGGGGCGGCCAGCAGCAGGTAACCCAGGTTCGTCCCCACCGCGAGCAGGGGGAACCAGCCGGTGGCGATGTCCTCCTTGTCCTGCAGCACGAGGTACACGAATCCGTCGCCGATGGTGGCGAGGCCGAGTACACAGGCGGCGATCAGCAGCCGTCGCACCCCGGCGGCCCGCAGGAGCCCGGCCGCCGCCCGCAAGGACACCGTGCCGGACGGCGGTTTCGGCGCGTGATGATCGCGGACGAACAACGCCAGGAGCAGCACTCCGCAGGCGGCGATGCAGAAGCTGGTCACGAAGACGGCGTCGAATCCCTCGACCCCGGTCGACGAACCGACTACCGCCAGTACCGCGACCGCGACGAGCGGGCCGAGGAACGCGCCGACACTGTCCATCGCCCGGTGCACCCCGAACGCGCGGCCCAGCATGTGTTCGGGCGCGGACAAGGTGATCAGCGCGTCGCGGGGCGCGGTCCGCAGGCCTTTGCCCGTCCGGTCCGCGGTCAGCACCACGCCGATCGCGGCCGCCGACGACCCCGCCGCCACCAGCCCCAGTTTCGCCACCGCCGACATCGCGTAGCCCAGCCCGGCGACCGTCTTGCGCCGCCGTACCCGGTCCGCGACGTAACCGCCGACCAGGCGCAGCAACGCGGTGGCGCCGGTGTAGAGGCCGTCCACCACCCCGTACGCCGCGGGGCCGAGGTGCAGCCCCAGCACCAGGTACACCGGCAGCACGGCCGTCACCATCTCCGACGAGACGTCCGTGACCAGGCTGACGGTGCCCAAGGCGAAGACGTTCCCGCCCAGCAGGGCGAACGACTTCTTGGACCCGCCGCCGGGATGCTCCCGGCGGCCGATCGTGGACAGGTACACGCGTTGGACCACCTTTCCCCGCCCGCGGGCGTGTCCACAGTGGACACGCCCGCGGGGTTCACCCGATTACTGCCACACGCTCGTGATCGGCGACTTGTTCGCCGCGTTGGCGATGCCCGGCAGGCCGAACGCCGCCTCCATCGTGCGGAGGATCGAGTAGTGGTTGATGGATTCGCTGTAACTGCCCGGCTTCACGTGGGCGCCGACGAAAGTGGTGAAGATCTGGTTCACCGAAGTCCCGCTGTCCTCGTCGAAATTGACGATCAGGAGACTGTTGTGAGTCTTCGCCCACTGGGCATAGGCGTCGAGGTTGCTCTTCAGCCATTTGTCGCCGGTGTCGACCGCGCAGTCGTGCATGTCGCTGCACAGGTCCGGGGTCACGAAAGCCACGTGGGGAAGCTTCGTGAAGTCGCTCGGGAACGACGAGAACCGTTTGTTCGCCGACGCCGGGACGTTGCTGAAGCTGACCCAGCTGTTGTGCTTACGCGCGTATTTGCCCTTCGTGCAGCCGGTGTAGCCGTCGGAGGGCATGCTTTCCGCGTATCCGGCGAACGTCTTGCCGATACCGGCCAGCTGGGAGGCGATGTTCTCCTTGTTCCCCAGATCCTGGCATTTGTTGCTGTCGACACCGTGCGTCGAGCCCGCGAACTGGGCGATGTAGTTCGGCTGGCTCGGGTGTGTCGTCCCGTACGCCTTGGTGAACTTGGCGCCCTGCGCGGCGAGCTTGTTGAGGTACGGGGCCTTGGAGCTGCCGTTGATCTCCTTGTAGTCCTTGTTCTCGAACATCACGAGAACGATGTGGTCGAACGCGGGCACCTTCGCGGCCGCGGGTTCGATCGCGGCGGCGGTGGTGTCCTGATGCGACACCACCAGCCCCGTGGCCAAACCGGTCGCGGCCACGGCCGCGACCGCGATCCGTTTCCAGAACATGAAACCTCCTGGGAAAAGGTTGAAACTTTGACGACCAACCATCGGGTTCAGCGGCGCTCCGCGGGCGTCGACAGAGTAAGACATCTGATGTCTTAGCTGCATTTAAACGGCAGGAAAGTCCCCGGCCCATCAAGATCGCCTGACTGGAGTAGTCGGATGGTGTAGAACGCCTCAAATCCGGCATTCCTTGGCATGAAAAGGTGCAAGCAGCACAGTGGACCTTGCGTCCGGCGTGCCGAACCGATGGACTTATCGCAGCCCGGCAATTCAGCCGGGTGACGGTGTTGTCGTCATCGCACCGGCTTCATGGGGTACTCATCTGACCATTGGTTATGCTGGTGGGTGTGGAGCCCCTTTTGCCGAGACCGGCCGGATACACGATCGAAGAACTTTCCGCGATCGTCGGCATGTCCGCGCGCAATATCCGGGCGCATCAGACGAGAGGGCTGTTGCCGCCACCGGTCCGCCACGGCAGATCCGCCTATTACGGACCTGTTCATCTGCGGCGGCTGCGGCGCATCACGACACTGCAGAAGCAGGGCTTCAACCTGGTCTCCATCGCCGCGATGCTGGGACCGGCCACAGTGGACGGCGGCGGAGACCGGCTGGGCGCCGCGGTGGACGGCGTCGTCCGCGACCAGCCTTCGCTCGCCCGTTGCCTGGAGCGGCATGGAGTACTGGGCCGGGACGACGACGGGCGGCCCACCGTCGTGCGCCCCTCCGTGCGGCGCGCTGTCGCCGACCTGATCGGGGCCGGGGTGCCGCCCGTCGCGGCACTGCGGTTCCTCGGGCAGTTCCTGGACCGGGCCGCACCGCTGGCCGACGAGCAGCTGGCGGCGCTCAGAACTCAGACGGCGACCGATTCCGCGGCTCCGCGGGCCTGCCTCGCCGAGCTTCTTGTAAGCGCTTTCAGAGCAACGGTCGAGAACGCCGCTGGTTTTCCCGGGGAAGAACCAGGGAGGTGGCGGCCGGGATGAGCCGCCGCCTCGATCAGGTCGTGGGCTAGGTGCGCTGCACGATGATCTGGTCGACCAGGGTGCCGTCCGCGCTGATCGCCCGGACGTCCATTTTGGGCGGAGTGGTGCCCGTGCCCGCGATGACGTCGACCGCGACCAGGCTGTAGCCGCGGAAGCGGACGCGGGACCAGGTGACCTTCTTCGTCAGGCTGTGCCCGTCCCGTTCCGAGTACTTCATCGGCACGGGGGAGTCGTTGCTGGTCTCGTGCCCCAGGTAGGTGTCGGGCGCGGGGAACTCCGAGACACTGCCGCCACCACCGCCCGCGGTGATGTAGGTGGTGCCGTCCTTGACCGGGTTGGTGGTCCCGCGTGAGGGGACCTTCTTGACGGCCTTGCCGGCGCGGATCGGGTCGGTGCGTTCGTAGATGTGGTTGTGCCCGTTGAGCACCAGGTCCACCTGGTATTTGTCGAACAGCGGCGCCCAGTCCGTCTGCGCGCCGAGTTCGGCGCCGTTGGAATGGCAGGTGGAGTACGTGCACTGGTGGCAGTAGACGACGATGAAGTCGATCGTCGGGTCGGCGCGGAAGGCGGCGAGCGTCTTCCCGAGCCACTTGAGCTGTTTTCCCTTGGTGTAGTCCAGATTCGATGGGCTGTTGTAGCAGACGTCGTTGCCGTCGAGGCTGATCATCCCGACGTTCTGGTATCGCCACGAATAGATGCACGTGGAGCCCGTCCATGCGTTGTCCGGCATGGTGAACCGGGCGCGCACGCCGCCGTAGCCGTCGGCCGAGTACCAGCCCTCCATCTCGTGGTTGCCGAGCGCCATCATCCACGGGATTCCCGCGGTGACGGGTTCGTTCTGCACGAAGAAGGAATCCCACAACCGCGCGTCGTACTGGTCCTCTTCCGGATGCCCGCCTTCGCCCTCGAGCGCGTAGCTCAGGTCACCCATGGCGAGGTGGAAGGCCGGGTCGAGGCCCGCGATCAGGCTGCTGGTCGCGACGGCGTTGTAGCCGACGCCCTGGTCGCCGAACGCGGTGAAGGTGAACGTTCCGTCGCCGCCCGGCGCGGGCGCGGTGCGGAAACTCGCCATCTCGCCGAGCTTGGCGGCGGGGTCGTAACCCTCGTGGCCGACGACGTAGTAGTACGTGGTGTTGGGCAGCAGGCGGTCGATCCGGGCGTGGAGGTAGTACTGGGTGATCGATTTGGGACTGTTCGGCGGCACTTCTTCGACCGGGTGCTGCCAGGACATCTGGCTGGTCAGCGCGCGGACCTCGGCCGCGATGGGCGGGCTGAAGTCGCCGGGACCCGTGCCGATCCGGACGAACGGCGCGGTCACCGCCGCGGGGACCTGCCAGGAGACGACGACCTGCTGGGACGGGTCCGCTCCATAGGCGATATGCCTGCCGAACGGCCGCAGCGCCGAACCGGCAGTTCTGTCGGCGTTCAGCAGGACAGTGGGGCCGGGGGAGGCCGCGGCGGCACCGGGCAGCAGGACGCCGCCGACAGCGAGGGCCGCGCCGCCCACCGCGCCCACCCGGAACAGGGTCCGCCGCGAGTACTGGTTGACGAAGTTGTCGTGTTTCTCGGCGAGGCTGAGTCGACGATAGGCTTGAGACCTGCGGTTTCGGGGAGTCTCAGACATGCTTCGAAGTTAGGAAGGCTTCCTAACTAAGTCAAGGGTTGCGGGTGTCTTCGGGTCCGGCTGCATGGAACCGTGCAAGTGACGTAGGTCATTGGGCCTCTTGACTTGCGGCTGCCGGTGAGGAGTTGGCTGGGTTGGTCGTGAGTGGTGATGACGGCTCTGGCCAACGGTGTTTTGGTTACCTACGGCGGGTGAGCTGGGTAGCGCTGGTCCGTGAGGGACTCCTTGAGGGACCCAGAGTCCCTCAAGGAGTCCTTCACGGACCCGAAACCCCATCACAAGCCCCAGCGGCACCACCAGTCACAACAGCGGCGCGTGAAGGACCCCGTCCCTCGGCTCAGCCGAGGAAACTCGACCCTCACACCTTTCCCGGTACATGAAGGCCCCCTTTGCTGCGCCTAGCGCAAGGAAGGGGGCCATCATGTACTTCACGCGAGCAAGCCCGCAGGCCACGAGTAGGTACCTGAGAGAGGGTTCGTTCTAACCCTCATTAACACTCACGACCGGGGAGGTCAGAGCAGTTCGGAGGAGACCACCGAAGGCAGGCCACGCAACCCCTCCAGCAACGTCTCGACCTCGTCCTCCGCGATCAGGACGGCGCAGGTCATCGTGCTTTCCCGGACGCCGTCGCGCACGTCGACCGACAGGTCGTGGACGAGGCAGCCGAGTGCGGCGACCAGGCCGGGAATCTGTTCAACGCCGCCGACGAAGTAGGTGGCGATCCGGCGGCGGACCATCAGCGCGGAACGAGGGGCGGGAACCTGGAACGAGACGACGGACATCGTGGATCTCCAAGAACGGGAGCGGAATGGCCAGAAGGGCCAGGTCCCGGGAAGATGCCCCGTATCGAGGGGTCGCCGGACTGCGCGCCGGCGACCTGGTTTCAGCCGGCGCGCTTGAGTACGAGTCGAGCGAAGCGCTGCATGGGCGACAGGCTAGCACGCCACTCGAAGACGTCAACGGCTACAGCCGCAGCCGCGCCCCTTGGTCGCGGACGTGCGCGGCCGAACCGCAGTCGAGGTCCAGTTGCCGTTGCCGTTCCGCGACGAAAGCCCGCCCGAGGCCGGTCCGGTCCGAAGTGGACATCGTGCGCCGGAGTTCGTTCAGCAGTCCGCGTTCCTCGGAGCGGATATGCGCGGCGACCGAATTCTCCAGCACCACCAAGGCTTTCTCGGAGTCGGTGGCTTCCAGTACCGCCAGCAATTCGGCGGCGAGTCCGCTCTCCGTCGCATCGGGACGGACGATCCGTTCCGTCGCGGTGACGTGGGCGACCAGCAACGCCGACAGCTCCGCGACCAGCGCCGGGCGGTCGGCCTCGTCGTTGCGGAGGTCGCGGAACAGCTGCTCGATCCGGCGGTGGTCGGCAAGGACGACCTCGACCAGGTCGGAACCCGGGGGCGCGGCCGTCGGCCCCGGCCGCATCCAGCCGAAGGTCAGTTCGACGGCCTGCCGCCAGTGCGCGTATTCGCTGTCGCGGCGGGTCGGGTTCATCGACGGCAGCCACTGTCCGGCGCGGTGCCAGTTCCGGCGCAGGCCCTCCAGGTCCGGCCAGTACCCGACCGACAACCCGGCCGCGTACGCCGCGCCGAGTGACACCGTCTCGGCGACCATCGGGCGGACCACCGGAACGTCGAGGACGTCGGCGACGAACTGCATCAGCAGGTTGTCCGCGGTCATCCCACCGTCCACTTTGAGCGTGGACAGCGCGAGACCGGAGTCGGCGTTCATCGCGTCGACGACCTCGCGCGTCTGCCAGCCAGTCGCCTCCAGCACGGCCCTGGCCAGGTGTCCCTTGGTGATGTACGACGTCAGTCCGGCGATCACGCCGCGCGCCTCGCTGTGCCAGTGCGGCGCGAAGAGACCGGAGAACGCGGGCACGATGTAGCAGCCGCCGTTGTCCTCGACCGTACGGGCCAGCGTCTCGATCTCGGGCGCGCTGCCGATCAGTTCCAGCCCGTCCCGGAACCATTGCACGAGCGAACCGGTGACCGCGATCGAGCCTTCCAGCGCGTACACGGCGGGTTCGTCGCCGATCTTGAAGCCGACGGTCGTCAACATGCCGTGGTCCGACAGCACCGGGGTCGGACCGGTGTTGAGCAGCAGGAAACTCCCCGTGCCGTAGGTGCATTTCGCCTCGCCGGGCGCGAAACAGGTCTGCCCGAACAAGGCGGCCTGCTGGTCACCGAGCGCCGCGGCGATCCGGATCCCGGGCACCACCCGCGACGTCGTCCCGTACACCTCGGTCGACGGCCGGATCTCCGGCAGCATCGCGCGGGGGACGTCGAAGAACTCCAGCAGTTCGTCGTCCCACGACAGGGTCCGCAGGTTCATCAGCATGGTGCGGGAGGCGTTCGTGACGTCGGTGACGTGGACGCCGCCGTCGGGCCCACCGGTCAGGTTCCAGATCAGCCAGCTCTCGACCGTGCCGAACAGGACGTCGCCGCGTTCGGCGCGTTCCCGCAGGCCGGGTGTCCTGTCCAGCAGCCACCGGATACGGGGCGCGGAGAAGTACGTCGCCAGCGGCAGCCCGCACAGTTGCCGGACGCGGTCGGCGCCCGGTTCGCGGGCGAGTTGTTCGAGCATCGCGTCGGTGCGGGTGTCCTGCCAGACGATCGCGCGGCCGACCGGGTTGCCGGTGTGCCGGTCCCACAGCACGGTGGTCTCCCGCTGGTTCGCGATGCCGAGACCGACCACCTGCCCGGCTTCGGCGCCGGCGTCGGCCAGCGCCTGCGGCACGATCCGGCCGACGTTGCGCCAGATCTCCGTCGCGTCGTGTTCCACCCAGCCCGGCCGGGGGAAATGCTGCTGGTGCTCGCGCTGCGCGACCGACACCAGCCTGCCGCGCGCGTCGAACAGGATGCACCGCGTCGAGGTGGTGCCCTGGTCGATCGACATCACATAGCGCTGGACCACGCGAGCACCTCCATCACCATCGGGACGCGCCGAGATCGCGCGAGACCGCCCGTGCCGCGTCGCGTACGTGACCGAGCAGCCGCGGGATCGGGCTGCCGTCGGCCTCACAGATCCGGTCCGCCGCGCCGGACACCCCGATCGCGCCGACCACGATGCCGCCGTGACCGCGGATCGGCGCCGCGATCCCGGCCTCGCCGGTGATCATTTCGCCGTTCTCGCTCGCCCAGCCCGCTTCGCGTACCTTGCCGCAGGCGCGTTTGATCGCGGTCTGGGTGACCAGGGTCCGGCGGGTGTAGGCCTCCGGTTCGCCGGTGCGCAACGATGCCACGAGACCGGTGTCGTAGGCCAGCAGGACCTTGCCGAGCGCGGTCGCGTGCAACGGAAGCAGCGTGCCGACGTCGAGGGTTTGCAGACTGTCATCGGGCCGGAACACGTGGTGCACCACCAGAACCCGGCCCTCCAGCGGCGCGCCGATCCGGACGGCCTCGCCGCTGCGCGCGGCGAGCGCGTCCGCCCAGTTGATCGCCCGCGACCGGAGTTCGTTGACGTCGAGGTAGCTCGTGCCCAGGTGCAACAGCGCCGCGCCCAGTTGGTATTTCCCGGTGTCGCGGTCCTGTTCGACAAAGCCGACCCCTTGCAGGGTGCGCAGGATCCCGTGCGCCGTTCCCTTGGCGAGTTCGAGGGAATCGGCGATCTCGCCGACCCCGAGACGGCCGGAACCGCGCGCCAGCAACCGCAGGATCGCGGCGGCGCGCTCGATGGACTGGATCGGACCGGGCACGGCCCAACCGTAGCCCGACCGGCCCTGATTCGACAATGTCGAACATCGTCTTCGGACGTTCGACAATGCCGACCGGTGTCCGTTGACCCCGGGTTTCCGCGAACTTAACTTCGGCCTCATCAGGGCAACGGTGTCCTTTGTGGAGGAAGCAATGGTGCGAAACCTCAAGGCTCGCGGACTCGCGGGCGAACTGGCGGCGGAGTTCGTCGGGACGATGATTCTCATCCTGTTCGGCTGCGGGGTGGTGGCTCAAGTCGTCGCCGCGGGCATCGGGGACCACGACAGCATCGCGTGGGCGTGGGGCATCGGTGTCACGCTCGGTATCTATGTCGCTTCACGGATCAGCGGCGCGCATCTGAACCCGGCCATCACCGTGGCGCTCGCGGTGTTCAAGGGCTTCTCGTGGCGCAAGGTCGCGCCGTACGCCTTGGCGCAGACCGCCGGAGCGTTCGTCGCCGCGCTGCTGGTGCGCTGGAACTACACCGAGGTGCTCAACGCCGCGGACCCCGGCCTGACGATCAAGACCCAGGGTGTCTTCTCCACCCTTCCGGGTAACGGAACCCTTCCGGTGGGTGACTGGGGCGCTTTCCGCGACCAGATCATCGGGACCGCCATCCTCGCGCTGGTGATCTTCGCCATCACCGACCTCCGCAACACCGCGCCCGCCGCGAACCTCGCCCCGGTCGTCGTCGGCTTCCTCGTGGTCGCCATCGGCATGGCCTGGGGCACCAACGCCGGGTACGCGATCAACCCCGCCCGTGACTTCGGCCCGCGGCTGATGTCCTGGCTCACCGGTTACGACACGGCGTTCACCGACCAATACGGCTTCCCGTACTGGTGGATCCCGATCGTGGCCCCGGTCATCGGCGCCGTCATCGGTGGCGCGATCTACAAGTTCTTCATCGAGCGCTACCTGCCCGCCGACCCGGCACCGGAAGCCTTGCCCGCCAAGGATCTCGAGCCCGCCGCCTGAGCCGTCCTCAAAGGAGAGAGAGTCATGCCTGACTACATCGGCGCCGTCGACCAGGGCACCACCAGCACGCGGTTCATGATCTTCGACCACGGTGGCAACGAGATCGCCCGCCACCAGCTCGAACACGAGCAGATCCTGCCGAAGCCGGGCTGGGTCGAACACGATCCGACCGAGATCTGGGAGCGGACCCGTTCGGTCATCGCCACCGCGCTCAACAAGGCGAACCTGACCACGGCCGACCTCGCCGCGCTCGGCATCACCAACCAGCGCGAGACCACCGTCGTGTGGAACCGCCGCACCGGCCGCCCGTACTGCAACGCCATCGTGTGGCAGGACACCCGCACCGACCGGATCGCCTCGGCGCTGGAACGGTCCGGCAAGGGCGAGGTCATTCGCCGCAAGGCCGGTCTGCCGCCCGCGACGTACTTCTCCGGCGGCAAGCTGCAGTGGATCCTGGAGAACGTCGACGGCGTCCGCGAAGACGCCGAAAAGGGTGACGCGCTCTTCGGCACCACCGACTCCTGGCTGATCTGGAACCTCACCGGCGGGCCCGACGGCGGCGTGCACGTGACCGACCCGACCAACGCGTCGCGCACGATGCTGATGGACCTCGAAACCCTGGACTGGGACGACGAACTGCTGTCGTTCTTCGACATCCCCAAGCAGATGCTGCCGTCGATCGCGCCGTCGTCGAACAACGGCCGCTTCGGCGTCACCCGCGCGGACGGTCCGCTCGGCGGCGAGGTCGCCATCACCGGTGTGCTCGGCGACCAGCAGGCGGCGACGGTCGGCCAGGTGTGCTTCCGCCCCGGCGAGGCGAAGAACACTTACGGCACCGGCAATTTCCTGCTGCTCAACACCGGGCACGAGGTCGTTCGCTCGAAGCACGGCCTGCTGACGACGCTGGCCTACCAGTTCGGCGACGAGAAGCCGGTGTACGCGCTGGAAGGCTCCATCGCCGTCACGGGTTCCGCCGTGCAGTGGCTGCGCGACCAGCTGGGCATCATCAGCGGCGCGTCACAGAGTGAGAGTCTCGCCCGCCAGGTCGAGGACAACGGCGGCGTCTACTTCGTCCCCGCGTTTTCCGGGCTTTTCGCGCCCTACTGGCGTTCGGACGCGCGCGGCGCGATCGTCGGGCTCACCAGGGCGACCACCAACGCGCATCTGGCGCGGGCGACGCTCGAAGCGATCTGCTACCAGACCCGCGACGTCGTCGAAGCCATGCAGAACGACTCCGGGGTCACGCTCGACGTGTTGCGTGTGGACGGTGGCGTGACCGCGAACGAACTCTGCATGCAGCTGCAGGCCGACATCCTCGGCGTGCCGGTGTCGAAGCCGGTCGTCGCCGAGACCACCGCGCTCGGGGCCGCCTACGCGGCCGGTCTGGCCGTCGGGTTCTGGAAGTCCACCGACGAGCTGGAGCAGAACTGGAACGAGGACAAGCGCTGGACTCCGTCGTGGACGGACGAGCAGCGCGCCGAGGGCTACGCGGGCTGGCAGAAGGCGGTCGGCCGCACCCTCGACTGGGTCGAGGTCGAGTGAGCCCGATGAAGACGAGGAGAAACACTGTGACACCCGTACCGCTTTCCCCGGTCTACCGCGCGGAGACGTTGCGCAAGCTCGCCCGCGAAGAGGTCGAAGTCCTGGTCGTCGGCGGGGGAGTGACCGGTGCCGGCGTCGCGCTCGACGCGGCGTCGCGCGGGCTCTCCGTCGCGCTCGTCGAGGCTCGCGACTTCGCCGCCGGGACGTCCAGCCGGTCAAGCAAGCTGATCCACGGCGGGCTGCGCTACCTGGAGAACCTGGACTTCAAACTGGTCCGTGAGGCGCTGAAGGAACGGAGCCTGCTGCTGCAGACGCTGGCGCCGCATCTGGTCCGGCCGGTGAAGTTCTTGGTGCCGCTCAAGCACCGCGTCTGGGAACGCGGCTACATCGGCGCGGGTGTCACGCTCTACGACACCCTCGGCGGGGCTCGCGCGCTGCCGCGGCACCGGCATCTGTCCAAACGCGGCGCGGCGAAGGTGGCGCCCGGGCTGGCCGAAGACGCCCTGATCGGCGCGATCCAGTACTACGACGCCCAGGTCGACGACGCCCGCCACACGATGACGATCGCGCGGACGGCGGCCGAGCAAGGCGCTTCGGTGCTCACCCGGGCGCGAGTGATCTCCCTGATCCGAGAGGGTGAGCGCGTCGTCGGCGCGAAGGTCGTCGACCGCGAGAGCGGTGCGGAGATCGAGGTCCGGGCGAAGACGGTCGTCGCGGCCACCGGCGTGTGGAGCGACGACATGGCCGAGGCGGCGGGCATCCCGGCGCCGTTCACCGTGCGCGCGTCGAAGGGCATCCACCTGGTGGTGCCGCGCGAGAAGATCGACCTGGACACCGGGTTGATCCTGCGGACCGAGAAGAGCGTCCTGTTCGTCATCCCGTGGGGACGGCACTGGATCGTCGGCACCACCGACACCGAATGGGACCTCGACCGCGAGCATCCGGCGGCCAGCCAGGCCGACGTCGACTACGTGCTCGACCACGTCAACGCCGTACTGCGCACGCCGATCACCGCCGACGACATCGAAGGCGTCTATGCCGGGCTTCGGCCACTGCTGGCCGCGAAGGCAACGTCGACGACGAAGCTGTCGCGGGAGCACGCCGTCGCGCATCCGGTGCCCGGCCTGGTGATCGTGGCGGGCGGCAAGTACACGACGTACCGGGTGATGGCCGCGGACGCGGTCGACGTCGCGGTGGAGGATCTCGGCCGCCCGGCGCCGTCGTCGTGGACCGAGCGGCTGCCGATCGTGGGCGCGACGGGTTACCACGAGCTGTGGGGCGCACGGCACACGCTCGCCCAGCGCTCGGGGCTGCCGCTGAACCGGATCGAGCACCTGCTCCAGCGCTATGGCACCGCGGTGGAGGACATCCTGGAGTCCATTTCGGAGCGCCCCGAACTGGGCGAGCCGATCCCGGGAACGGCGGAGTACCTGAAAGCGGAGGTCGTCTACGCGGTCTCGCACGAGGGTGCCTTGCACCTGGAGGACGTCCTGACGCGTCGCACGCGGATCTCGATCGAGGAACGCGATCGCGGGGTGACGGCGGCGCCGGTGGTGGCCGCGCTGATGGCGCCGCTGCTGGGCTGGGACTCGCACCGGCAGGAGCGCGAGGTCACCAACTACCTCGCCCGGGTCGAGGCGGAGCGTTCCGCGCAGGCCCAGCCGGACGACGAAGCCGCGAACGCCAGCCGTCTCGCCGCTCCGGCGCTGCTGTCGAGCTGACCGCGGCGTCCGTGGGTGGCGTTTAGTCCTCTGGATGCGGTAGTTGCGTGCGCAAGGACCGCATTCAGAGGACTAAACGCAGGGGGTTGAAGGCCTACTTGAGCCAGTCGAGGTAGCGGGTGGTGGCGATGCGGGCGCCGTCCTTCGTGGTGAGGACGTCGCCCTTGACGGCCGCGAACATGCCCGCGGTCTCGTCGGTGGTCACCGAACGCGTGTCTCCCTTGGCGGACAAGGTGATCCGGCCCAGTTCGTCCAGCGGGTAGACGTCAGGACCGCCCACGTCGAGGATTCCGTTCAGCGGCTTTCCGGCCGAGACCCCGGAAACGGTGGCGGCGACGTCCGCCGCGGCGATCGGCTGGATCGGCGTGCTGGGCAGGCGGACCGCGTTCTCGTCGGCGGTCCAGGACAGGACCGCGTCGACGAACTCCATGAACTGGGTGGCGCGGACGATCGAGTAGGGGACTCCGCTGCCCTTGAGGATGTCCTCCTGCAGCGTCTTGGCCCGGTAGTAGTCGAGATCAGGGACCTGATCGACGCCGACGATCGACAAGATCACGAAATGCCCGGTGCCCGCCTTCTTCGCCGCGGCCACGAGGTTGTCCATCGACGTCCGGAAGAAGGCGGGGGAGGCCTCGTCGAAGGTCGGGGAGTTCGTGAGGTTGACGACCACGTCGGCGCCGTCGAGCGCGGCGTCCAGCCCCTGTCCCGTGAGCAGGTCGACCCCGGTGGACGGCGAATGCGGGACCGCCTCGTGCCCTGCTTCGTTCAGGTTCCGCACGACCTGCGAGCCGATCAGTCCGGTTCCGCCGATGATCGCGAATTTCATGACCCAATGCCCTTCGTCGAAAGATGTCCGCTATCTCGGACAACTCATGTCCGAGATAATACTCAGACACATTGTGTCCGAGTCAAGGCTCGGGTTAGAGTCATCCGGGTGAAGATGTCAGGCGGGGTCGAGTGGGCGCTGCACTGCTGCGTCGTGCTGACCTCGGTCGACGAACCCGCGCCTGCCGCGCGTCTGGCGCAGCTGCACGACGTCTCCCCGAGCTACCTCGCGAAGCAGCTTCAAGCTCTTTCGCGGGCCGGCCTGATCCGGTCGGTGCAGGGGAAGTCCGGTGGTTACGTCCTCACTCGGCCGCCTTCGGAAATCACGGTGCTCGACGTCGTCGAGGCCATCGACGGGCCCGGTCCGGCCTTCATCTGCACCGAGATCCGGCAACGCGGGCCGATGGCGACGCCGCCCGAAGCCTGCACGGCGCCGTGCGCCATCAGCCGCGCGATGGCAGGAGCCGAAACGCAGTGGCGGGCCGCGTTGCGCGCGGTCTCCATCGCGGACCTGGCCGAAGACGTCCGGGGCGACTACGGCCCGGGCGCGCTCGCCGGCATCGGCGCGTGGTTCAAGGCCGCTGAAGGCTAGGCCGTTTCCTGGGCCGGTACATCAGCGCGGTGGTCGCCATGGTCGCGAGCACCAGTGCCGCCGCCAGCGAAAACGCCCGCGTCAGTGAGTGTCCCTGCAGGAAGACGGTGCCGAGGACGGCGACGCCGAGCGTCGCGCCCAGTTGCTGCACCGCGTTCAGCAGCCCCGCCGCCGAACCGGTCTCATGTGGACGGACCCTGGACAGCGCCGTCGTGAAGAACGGCACCGTGAACAGCCCCAGTCCGAGGCCGCCGACACCGAGTGCGAGAAGCAGCGGACCCGTCATCGCCAGCAGGATTCCGGCGAGCAGCGACGTCAGACCGGCGAACGCGACGCGCGCCCCGTACCGGGGGACGAGCCATCGGCCCGCCGCCCACGACGACAGTGCCAGCCCGCCCGACCATGGCAGCAAGGTCAGGCCGGACGCCAGCACGCTCCGGCCTTCGTCGAGTTGCTGATGCAGGACGACCACGAGCATCAGCCCGTTCATCACCGCGAAGAACAACGTCGACGTCACCAGTGCCGCCGGGAAGCCGCGGTGGCCGAACAGGCTCGGCTCGACCAGCGGATGCCGCCGTGCCCGCTGATGGAACCCGAAGACCACCAGGACGGCGACGCCGCCGGTGAACAGCGCCCAGTTCCATCGGTCGATCAGCGGATAGACCATCAGCCCGGTGCCGAGCGAGGCGAGGGCCGTGCCCTGCAGGTCCAAGCGGATCCCGCGCGCGGCGCGGTCTTCCGGCAACAGCCTGCCCGCCGCGAGCACCGCGATCGAGATCGGCACGTTCACCAGGAACGCCGTCCGCCAGGTCGACAGCTCCGTCAGCGCGGCGCCGAGCAGCGGCCCGCTCACCGCCGAAAGGCCGACCACCGGCCCGTTCCAGCCGAGTGCCGCGGCCAGCGCCGGGCCGGTGTAGAGCGTTTTGATCAACCCGATGGTCTGCGGGATCACCAAGGCCGCCGCCGCGCCCTGTACCGCCCGCGCGCCGATCAGCACGGTGGTGTCCGGCGCGAGCGCGCAGCAGAGCGACGCGAAGGCGAACGCGGCGACGCCGGACAGGAAGATCCGGCGGCGGCCGAAGATGTCGCCGAGTCTGCCGCCGGCGATCAGGAGTACCGCGAACGGGAGGGTGTACGCGGCTCCGAACCACTGGATGGTGGACGCGGGACCGCCGAGGTCGGCGTGGATCGCCGGACCGGCGACCTGGGTGATCGTCGCGTCCAGCACGTTCATCGCCTCGGCCGCGAGCAGGATGGCGAGCGGAGCCGGGCTGGTTTTCGTCTCTTGCATGATCGCGATGGTCGGGCGACGATGGGTTTCGTTCCACGAAACCGGCGCCGAATGGACGAAATCTTCCATGCTTGACGAGATCGATCGCGGTTTGATCCACGCGCTGCACCTCGACGGCCGGGCGCCGTTCAGCCGTATCGGCGTCGTGCTGGACGTGTCCACGCAGACCGTCGCGCGCCGCTACCAACGGCTTCGCTCCGAAGCGGGGTTACGGGTGGTGGGCCTGCCCGACCCCGGCCGGGCAGGCCTGACGCAGTGGATCGTGCGGCTCACCGCGCAGCCCGCCACGGCGCGGACACTCGCCCGTTCACTGGCCAAACGGCCGGACACGTCCTGGGTCAAGCTGACCTCGGGCGGCACGGAGATCGTCGCGATCGCGCAGACGCCGAGAGACTCGCCGAGTGCGATGCTGCTGCACGACATACCGCGTACCGCGACCGTCACGGCGGTGTCCGCCCATCTCATGCTGCACACCTATCTCGGTGGCCCGACGGCTTGGCGCGGACGGTTGGCCGCGCTGACCGAGGAGCAGCGAGAAGCGTTACGGCCCAAGGAAACCGCCGTCGATCACGGTCCGCTGACCCCGGCGGACCACGCCCTGATCGACATGCTCCGCCACGACGGCCGGATGAGCGTCACGCAGCTCGCCGTCGCGACCGGCCTGTCACCGGCGACCGTGACCCGCCGCCTGGTCGACCTTCGCGCGAGCGGCGCGCTCTTCTTCGACGTCGAGATCAACGCGGCCCTGTATGGCGTGACCACGCAGGCGTTCCTCTGGATGGCGATCGCACCGGCGGATCTGGACGAGGTCGCGACGACCCTGGCCACGCACGAGGAGCTGGCGGTGGTCGCCGCCACGACCGGGCCCACCAATCTGATCGCGCAGGCGCTCTGTCCGGATCCCGCCTCGCTGCACCGCTATCTCACGCGGCGGCTCGGCGCGTTGCGCGCGATCCACACGGTGCACACCGCGCCGGTGCTGGAGATCGTGAAGGCGGTCGGACCGCTTCCGGCGTGAGTTCAGAACCGGTCGGCGTGTTCCGTGACCCATTGGGCGAAGGTGCGGGCCGGTCGGCCGGTCACCTTCTCGACGGTGTCGTCCACGGTGCTCGCCTCCGCGGGCGGGTCGGCGTACCAGCCGATGACGTACTCGGCGTCTTCGCGGGAGACGCCGGTGGCCATCAGCCGGTCGATGGCCGCCTCGTGGGGCAACTCGGCGAACGTGATGTCCCTGCCGAGGGTCTTCGCGAGGACCGCGACCCGCTGACGCGGGGTCAGCACTTCCGGGCCGGTCAGGTTGTAGGCCTGACCCGAATGGCCGTCTTCCAGTAGCGCGGTGACCGCGACGGCGGCGATGTCGGCCTCGTGCACGAGCGCGCTGGGGAAATCGTACGGCTCGCGGACCACGCCGTCGGCGCGGATCGCGTCGATCCAGGTCAGCGTGTTGGACATGAACTCCTGAGGCTCCAGACGCGTCCATTCCACGTCGGACTCGGCCATCGCCTGTTCCGTCGGACCGACGTAGCCGCCCCACACCATGGTCATCCGGCGCACGCCCGCGTCCACGGCGCGCTTCACCAGGTCGGCGCCGACCTCGGCGAGCCCGGCCGTCGCGGTGATGTGCAACCGCGTGACGCCGTCGAAGGCTTCGGTCAGCGTTTCCGGCGCGGTGTGCGTGCCTTCCACCACTTCGACGCCTGCCGGAAGCCAGGCTCCGGAGGGATTCCTGGTGAGTGCCCGGACGCGTTCCCCGCGCCGGAGCAGTTCGGCCACCACGTGGCGGCCCGTGCTCCCGGTGGCTCCTGTCACCAAGACGGTCATGGTCGATTCCCTTCGTCTTCCGCGAAGGTAAAAGCTCCAGCAATGTGGAGGTCAAGCGGACCGATCAGGAATCGAGAAGCGCAGGCACCCGCCGGATCCCTAGCGTCTTCGCCACAGGCAAAACCGACCTCAGGAGGTTCCCGTGAACAAGCGGATCCGGACGTTCCACCGCTGGACGTCCCTCGTTTTCGTCGCGACCGTCATCGTCTGCTTCGTCGTCGTGGCGATGGGCGATCCGGCCGAGTGGGTGCTCTACACCCCGCTGCCGCCGCTCTTCCTGCTGATGTTCAGCGGTCTGTACCTGTTCTTCCTGCCGTACGCCGTCAAGCGGCGGGACCGGCGACGCGTGGCCGGGTGACCGGGCAAGTCTTATTTTATGGCAAAAATTAACAGCCGTCGTACGGGTCCGAAACCCTTGACGCGCCCGTCTGGTCCGGTGAAGATCGGCCGGTCCCCGCCTCCCGCAGAATGGACCAGACCATGGCAAGACGTTCTCGTGCGCGCCGAAGTCCGCTCGTCGCCTTGATGAGCCTCGCCCTGCTCGGCGGGGCCGTGGCGGCCGCGCCGTCGGCGGGGGCGGCCGACCAGCCCGTGATCGGGAAGCCCGCGCTCGACCGGGACGGCTGCGCCCGGATCGAGAAGAGCCTCCCGACGCTGGCCGACTGGCCGAAGGTCGAGAGCCGGTTCAAGGGCAAGGCCGGTGACGAGCAGCGGATCACCCAGCTCCTCAAGGGGATGACCCTCGAGGAGAAGGTCGGGCAGATGACCCAGCCCGAGATCGCCGCCATCACCCCCGACGAGGTCCGCCAGTACTCCATCGGCTCGGTCCTCAACGGCGGCGGTTCGTGGCCGAACCAGGACAAGCACGCGTCCCAGCAGGACTGGCTGAAGCTCGCCGACGCCTACTGGGACGCCGCCAAGAGCAGCCGGACCCGGACCCCGGTGATCTGGGGCATCGACGCCGTGCACGGCAACAACAACGTCTACGGCGCCACCGTCTTCCCGCACAACATCGGTCTCGGCGCGGCGCACGACCCGTGCCTGGTGCGCGACATCTCCGCGGCGACGGCCCGGCAGATCCGCGCCACCGGCCAGGACTGGGCGTTCGCGCCGACGCTGGCCGTCGTCAAGGACGACCGCTGGGGCCGGACCTACGAAGGGTTCTCCGAGGACCCGCGGATCACCCGGGCGTACGGCTACGAGGCGATCAACGGTCTCCAGGACGGATCGTCCAAGCGCATCGGCTACAACGGCGTGATCGGCACCGCCAAGCACTTCATCGGTGACGGCGGCACCCTCAAGGGGCAGGACCAGGGGGTCAACCCGTCTTCCGAAGCCGAGATGATCAATGTCCACGGACAGGGCTACTACGGCGCGCTCGCGGCGGGCACGCAGACCGTGATGGTGTCGTTCAACAGCTGGACCAACGCCGAACTCGGGATCAACGAGGGCAAGCTGCACGGCAGCGACAAGGCGCTGAACCAGATCCTGAAGGGCAAGATGAGCTTCGACGGCCTCGTCGTGTCCGACTGGAACGGCATCGGCCAGGTCCCCGGCTGCACCAACGCGTCGTGCCCGCAGGCGATCAACGCCGGTATCGACATCGTGATGGTCCCGCACGACTGGAAGGCGTTCATCGCCAACACCGTCGCGCAGGTGAACGGCGGTCAGATCCCGCTCTCGCGGATCGACGACGCGGTGACCCGCATCCTGCGCGTCAAGCTGCGCTCCGGGCTGTACGAGTCGCAGAAGCCGTCCGAACGTTCCTACGCCAACTCCGACGAAGCGCTGAAGGAGACTTGGCTGGCACGCGACGCGGTCCGCTCGTCGCAGACGCTGTTGAAGAACAACGGCGACGTGCTGCCGCTGAAGCCGAAGTCGAAGGTGCTGGTGGTCGGCAAGAGCGCGGACAGCATCCAGAACCAGACCGGCGGCTGGACACTGAGCTGGCAGGGGACCGGCAACACCAACGCCGACTTCCCGAATGCCACCTCGATCCTCGCCGGGCTCAAGCAGCAATTGGGCGACGTCAACGTCACCTTCGACGAGAAGGGCGACACCGACCCGAAGGGCTACGACGCCGTCATCGCCGTCATCGGTGAGACCCCGTACGCGGAAGGCGTCGGCGACTTGACCCGCAAGACGCTCGAAGCCGCGAAGCTCTACCCCGAGGACCTGGCCGTGCTGGACAAGGTCCGCGGCAAGGGCGCTCCCGTCGTCACGGTCTACGTCGGCGGCCGCCCGCTGTACATGAACAAGGAGATCAACCGCTCGGACGCGTTCGTAGCGGCCTGGCTGCCCGGTACCGAGGGCGGCGGTGTCGCCGATGTCCTCGTCAAGGGCGGCTTCAAGGGCACCCTGCCGTACTCGTGGCCGAAGAGTGCCTGCCAGACACCGCTGAACGCCGGTTCGCCCGAGTACGACCCGCTGTTCAAACTCGGCTACGGCCTCAAGACCGGGCAGCGGGTCACCATCGGGCAACTCGACGAGACGGCCGGGCCGGTGACGTGCGGTTCGACCGGTGGCGGCGGGACCGCGACCGAGGACCTCGAGCTGTTCAACCGGACGGATGTCGCACCGTACAAGGGTTTCATCGGTTCCGCGCAGAACTGGGGCGGCACCGAGATCGGCCCGGACGGCACCGCTTCGCACGCCGAGATCGCGGTCGTCCAGTCCGATGTGAACGTCCAGCAAGATGGCCTCAAGTCGACCTGGACCGGCACCGGCCCCGCCCAGCTCTACTTCCAGAACCCGGCCGGTACCAACGATCTGCGCGGCTACCTCAACGCCGACGCGGCGCTGGAGTTCGACACCATCGTGCACCAGGCACCGGCCAACCGGACGGTGATCAGCATGCACTGTGTCTACCCGTGCTTCTCCGAGGTCAACGCGACCAAGCTGTTCACCGACCTGGCGGGCGCGCCGAAGTCGACGGTGAAGATCCCGGTGTCGTGCTTCGCGAACGGGTTGGATCTGGAGAACGTCAACACGCCGTTCCTGGTGTACACCGACGGGCAGTTCTCCGCTTCGTTCGCGAACGTGCGGTGGGTGCCGAAGGGTGCTCAAGATCCCGACGCGAGGCCTTGTTCGAGTCTGAACTGAAAGTCTCGTGAGTGGTGATGATGGTTCTTGAGGGGTAAGGAAAAACGTGGTGTGGCCTGAAGGCTCCCTTTGAGACGTTGAAGGTCTCGAAGGGAGCCTTCAGGACATCAGGCTTCCCGCTGTGCCGCAGCAGTGGTGTCGGCCACGATAACTTCGCCTGACCCCTCAACAGAATCGACTTTCGCTGACCAGTCCAGATTCACGGCCCCCACGGACACCCCACGGTCGCCATACCTCTAGAAACGTTATTGCCACTCCCGAGGAGCGCGGCTGAGTTCGGTGAGCAGCAGGGCTTCCGCATGGCAAGCTCGTCCGAACTCCGTGAGGTGCACGCTTTCGTCGGCGCCGTGCGGGTTCGAGTCCGTGTCCGCGCCCGCGCTGGTGATCAGGATCGCGGCGGCGGGGAACGCGGCGGCGAATTCCGCGACGAACGGGATGCTGCCCCCGCTGCCGATGTGGATCGCGTCCTCGCCGTAGGCCGCGCGGTAGGCGCGTCCGGCCGCCGCGTAGGCGGGGTGGGAGGTGTCGACGTGGTGGGGTTGTGCGATCTCCGTGACCGAAACCGTCACCCGCGCGCCCCACGGGGTGTGCGTGGTCAGGTGCTCGGCGAGCGCCGCGGCGGCGCGGACCGCGTCGTCGCCTGGGGCCACCCGCAGTCCGACCTTGGCCTTGGCCACCGGGATGAGGGTGTTCGACGCGTCCGCGACAGGGGGCGCGTCGATGGCGAGGACACCCACCGCCGGTTTGGCCCACAGCCGCTCCGCGATGGAGCCCGTGCCGTGTAGCTCGACACCATCGAGCACACCCGCCTCGGCGCGATACCTCGGCGACGGATAGCCGTACTCGGGAACCGATCCGGTCTTGAGGCCTGCCACGGCGACGTCACCGTGTTCGTCGTGCAAGGTGGCGAGCAGCCTGCACAACGCGCTGAGCGCGTCGGGTGCCGGGCCACCGAAGCCACCCGAGTGCACACCGGTCTCCAGCGTGCGCAGTTCGACGACGCACGCGGCCGTGCCGCGCAGGGAAGTGGTGAACGCCGGTGTGCCGCGCTCCAGGTTCTCCGAGTCGGCGAGCACGATCACGTCGGCGGCGAGCCGGTCGCGGTACCGGGTGAGCAGGGCGCCGAGTGTCGGCGAAGAGATCTCCTCCTCTCCCTCGACGAGCATGGTGACGCCGACCGGGGGCTTGCCCTCGTGCGCGAGCACCGCGGCGAGGTGGGCCGCGATACCGGACTTGTCGTCGGCCGTGCCCCTGCCGAACAGCCGGCCGTCGCGTTCGGTCGGCTCGAACGGCTGACTGCTCCACCCAGCGAGGTCACCGGCGGGCTGGACGTCGTGGTGTGCGTACAGCAGGACGGTCGGCTGTCCGGGTGGTGCCGGATATCTGGCCAGTACCGCGGGCAGGCCGCCCGGGATGTCGTCGAGGATTTCGACTTCCGGCATACCCGCGTCGCGGAACAGTGTGGCCGTCAGTTCGGCGCTGCGTCGCACGTCGTCGGTGGATCCCGCGCTCACCGACGGGATCCGCACCAGTGCGTCGAGTGCGGCACGCGCCGTCGACAGCGCCTTGTCGACATGGATCATGGCCTGTCTTCCTTCCGGTCGAGTATCGCGGGGACGAGCGCGGCGAGCAGCACGGCGGCGGTGAACGCGAACCCGGTCAGGTAGCCGAACGGTCCGGTCAGCAGCCCGAAAGCGACCGCGCCGATGCCGAATCCCGCGTCGTAGGCCAGGTTCCACAGCGCGCTCGTGCGACCGTATTCGGCGGCGTCGACCCGCTCGATCATCAGTGCCAGCGTCACGTTCTGCGCCGCGCCGAATCCCGCACCGAACAACGCCATCCCGGCGACGATCGCGAGCGAACTGTCCGTCGACAGCAGCAACGCCGCGCCGACGGCCGAGACGAGCACGGACGGAACGAACAGCCGCCCGGAGCCGTGCCGGTCCCCGAACCGGCCGGCGGCGAAGCGGGCGGCCGACATGGTCAGTGCCTGCACGAGGAGCGCGATGGCCGCCGTACCGCGTGCTTCGGCGGGCACCGCCAGCGGGAGGAAAGTCGCGAACACCCCCGCGCCGAACGTGATCGCGGTGAAGGCCACCGTCGGCCGGGCGAGCCCGCGGACTCGAAAGGCCCCCAGCATCGAATGCGCCGGTGTCGCGTCGCCTGGTTTCGACGGCAGCGCCGACACGACGGCCAGCGGCACCAGCGCCACCACGGCGGCGGCGGTGAACACCGCCGTGAACCCGAACCGTTCGCTGAGCCAGATCCCGGCGGGCAGTCCCACGACCGCGGGCACCCCGACCACGACGCCGTAGAGCGCGAGCCCTTCGGCGCGGCGCCGGGCCGGGGCCAGCTCCGCGGCGAGCGCGCTCCCGATGACGACCACGATCCCGAGTCCGGCGCCACGCACCAGGCTCACCGCCAGCACCAGCGCGGTGGCGGGCGACGCGATCAACACGAGTGCGGGCACGCCGAGCAGAACCAGGCCGAGAGCGAACACGGCGCGGTAGCCGAGCCGGGCCAGCAGTCGCGGCACGGCCAGTTCGGTCAGCACCGTGGACAGCATCATCGCGCCGGTGGCGAGCCCGGCGCCGAGTCCGCCGCCGCCCGATTCCGCCGTGTACACCGGGACCACCGACACCAGCAGGTAGAACCCGCTGAGCGCGCCGAAGGCGGCTATCAGCAGCATCACCAGCTGCCTGCTCACCCGTGGTGAGGTCGTCCTGTCGAGGGAGTCGCCGATCATGTCGCCAGCCTGCGGTGCCCGGACGCGGTCCGGCATCGGGCAGGTGCCCTATTCGGGTCCTTAGACTTCGGCCCATGGCGCTCGTGGAACGGGATCGGGAACTGGCTGGGCTGCGTGCCGCCTTCGACCAGGCAGGCGCGGGCGCGCCGGCCACCGTACTGATCGCCGCAGACGCGGGAGTGGGGAAGTCGAGCCTGGTCGGCGAGTTCGCGGCGACGCTCGGCGACGCGGCGCGAGTGCTGTCCGGCGGTTGCCTCGACCTCGGAGAGAACGGCCTCCCCTTCGCGCCGTTCACCTCGATGCTGCGTGACCTGGTCGGTGCGATCGGTGTCGCCGGTGTTCTCCAGCGGCTGCCCGGCGGCGTGGCGGGCGAACTCGGACGGCTGCTGCCCGTGCTGGGATCACCACCCGCCGGGGACACGGAGCTGGCCAAGGCACGCCTGTTCGAACAGCTGCTGTCCCTGGTGCAGTCCCTGGCCGAGGAGGGGCCCACGGTGCTGCTGGTCGAGGACGTCCATTGGGCGGACCGGTCGACCCGGGAACTGCTCCTGTTCCTCGTCGGGAACCAGCGGGCGGTGCCTGCCGTGCTCATCCTGCTCACTTACCGGACCGACCTCGACCGCACTCACCCCGCGCGGCTGTTGCCGTCGGAGCTGGCCAGGATCGGCTGGGTCCGAAGGCTCGACCTCCACCCGCTGTCCAGGCGAGGGGTGACAGCGCAGCTGCGTGAGTTGCTCGGTCACGAGCCGGATGTCGATCTCGGCGACGAGGTCTTCGCGCGGAGCGAGGGCAATCCGCTGTTCGTCGAGGCTTTGCTGAGTTGTCGTGATCAGCGTGGTCCCGTAGTGCCGCAGTCGATCCTTCAGCTGCTGATCGCCCCGCTGACACGCTTGCCCGCGCCGAGTCAAGAGGTCGTGCGCGCGGCGTCGGTCTGCACTGTCCACATCGGACATGAGCTGCTCGCGACGGTCACCGGGCTCGACGAGGCGGCGCTGACGGCCGCGCTGCGCCCCGCCGTCGCGGCGAACCTGATCGGGGTGAGCGGCGAGGGCTACCGGTTCCGGCACGCGTTGGTCCGCGAGGTCGTCCAGGACGATCTGCTTCCCGCGGAGCGCGCCCGGCTGCATGTGCGTTACGCCGAAGCCCTCGAACGTGATCCGTCGCTCGCGTTGCCGGGAAAGGCGGGCGCGCAGCTCGCCGTCCACTGGGCGGCGGTCGCTGACAAACATCCCGCCAGAGCGCTGACCGCGGCTTGGCGCGCCGCCGCGGCGGCCGGGCGGTCACTGGCCTATGCCGAGCAGCTGCACTTGCTCACCGAAGTACTGCGGCTGTGGAGGCTCGTGCCCACCGCGGAAGACCAGGTCGGTGCCGGACGCCGTGACGTGCTCGGCATGGCGGTGGACGCGGCCACCTCGGCAGGCGACGTGACCCGCGCCCTCGCCTTCCTCGAGCCCCTGCTCGCCGAGATCGACGCCACGGCCGAGCCGAACAGGGCGGGCCGGTTGCTGATGTGCCGGGGAGAGCTGCGGCACGCGCTCGGACAGCCCGGCGGACTCGAGGACCTGCGTGCCGCCGCCGCACTGATCCCCGAAACGGATCCGACGGCGGCGACGGCACTGGCGACCCTTTCCCGCCGTCTGCTGACAGTGCCGTGCGAGGCCGAGGGGCGGCTGGTCGCCGAGGCGGCGATCACCGCCGCCCGGCGCTTCGGCGATGTCCGCGCCGAGGTGATGGCGACGGCCGACCTGGCCTACTCCCACGCCAGAACAGGCGATCTCGACACGCAATTGCCGAAGCTGCGAGAAGCGGGCACGACCGCGCGAAACCACGCCGACGACGTCGCACTCCTGCACGTCTTGCGCCGCGAAGCCGATGTGCTGCAAGGCGAAGGGAGGCACGCGGCGGCGGCGACGGTGGCCCGGTCCGGTCTCGCCGTGTGCACGGCGGCCGGTCTGGTGCGGACGGCGGGCCCGATCCACGCGGCGAACCTCGCCGAAGCGTTGATCGCCGTCGGCGACTGGGACGAAGCCGCCGAGACGATCGAAAACGCGCTCGGTCACCCGCCGATCCCCGGCCTCGACGCCTATCTGCTGGTCCTGCACGGAACGATCCGGCTGGCCAGAGGGGATCTCGCCGGAGCGGAGACAGCGTCCGCGTACGCGCGCGAGGTGTTCACCCGCGGTTATCCCGATACGCAAGACCTGCTGCCGCTCGCCCGGCTGAACATCGACCTGAAACTGGCCGGGCACCGGCACGCCGAGGCCGCCGCGCTGGTGACCGAAACGTTGACCTTGCCGGACATCGAGGAGAGCCCACGGTATCTGTGGCCGGTGCTGGTGGCCGGAGCCCACCTGCCCGAATTCCGTCCCCGGTTGCGGTCGTTGGCCGACACGGTCCCGACGATCGGCCCGGTGCAACAGGCGCACCGGCTCACCTTCCTCGCGCTCACCGATCCCGGACAGGCCGCCTGGGACCGGGCCGCCGCGGCCTGGGCGGAGCTGGGGGAGCCCTACCCCGAGGCACGGGGATTGCTGGCGGCGGCGACAGCCGCCATCGAGACCGGTGCTCACGACGACGCGGCCACTCGTCTCCGCCGCGCCGCCGCGCACGCCGACCGGCTCGGCGCCGTCCCGTTGAGCGCCGAGATCGCCCGGTTGGCGACGGCCCTTCGTGTCTCCTTGGCCGAACCCGAAGAGTCCGCGCTCGACCGCCATGGCCTCACCGGGCGGGAAATCGAGGTGCTGCGACTGCTCGCCGAAGGACGGACCAACCGCCAGATCGCCGCCGAGCTCTACATTTCCGCGAAGACCGTCAGCACCCACGTCTCGAACATCTTGTCCAAATTGGACGTTTCCGGTCGGGTCCAGGCCGCGACGGCCGCCCACCGGCTCAACCTGCTGCCTGCCACCGGCTGATCAGGAAGGGCGGTTCATGTCGGGGATCTCGATGTGCACCGGCCTGCCTTCCGAGAGCCACAACCGGATGTACTGCCGGATCGCCTCGTCCAGCACCCAGGCGACCGGCGGTACAAGCGGCAGCGGGATGAGCTTCTCGTGGAACGCCACCAACGCGGGGAACGCGGTGCCGATCAGCGGGTCCCAGACCGGTTCGCGCGGGATGCCGTTCCACTCGGAGACCCGGTCGCCGACGACGTACCGCGCCAGCGCGTTGACCATCGGCCGGTCGGCGCCGCCGGGACTGGTCTGCTCGGCGAGCATGTCGAGGAGGATGTCGGTGAGTTCGACGCCCTCGCGGGTCGGTCCCATCGCCGGGTCCAGCACCTGCGTGGATTGCGCGTATGCCGCGTCCCATGTCGAGGGCAGGTACTCGTCACTGATCCCGAGCAGATGGCCGGTCACCTGCCAGATGTGCAGGTAGGCGGCGGAATGCGCGGGGGAGACCGCCACACGCCACTCGGTCAGCTTGCGCATCGTGTAGGTCGGCAAGGTGTGCCAGGTGACCAGCATGTCGTTCTGGCTGATCGGGATGCCCTGCTGCCAGTGCGGCGATTGCGGCAGCAGATGCCGGACGGCGGCGTGCACCAGCCGGGTCTTCACCGCGGAGACGATCAACTGGCCGTCGGGCCGGTAGGCGTTGAGCGAACCGACGTCGTAGCCGAGCTTGGCCGTCTTCGCGACGCGGTCCTTCATGTCCGCGCCGCCTTTGGAGTAGTAGACCGCCCTGGCCTCGTTCGGGATGGCGGTGCTCAGCATCCCGCCACCGAGGCCGTTCAGCAGGTTGACGAACCGGCCGCTGACCTTCATGAAATCCGCCGCCTTGTCCAATTTGGACTGATCGGCCCACGGTGGCAGCGCTCGCGCGTGCTCGACGAACTCCCGCAGCTCCGGCGGTAGCCCGGACGGCGTCGGCTGGTCGTTCCTGGTCCAGGTCCGCAGCGCCTGGTTGACCTGCGCCACCTGGCCTCGGTCGAGGACCGCGGCGACCACGGGATCCGCTTCGGCGTCCCACACCCACTTCGGATCGGTGCCCGCCCCCGTTCCGGCCACCGAACCGCTCGGACTCCACGCCCAGGCGGGCTGGGCCAGCCCCATGGCCCCCAGCAGAGTCGCTCCGCCACTGACGATCAGCATCTTGCGTCGATTGAGTTCGGTCATGCGCCAGTACTCCTCCTTGAGTCCCGGACCTGCGGATTGATACTGTGATACAAGTAGTGCAACCGCGTATCTCAAGGAGAGCACAATCATCGCGAAGACGCCAGACCCGGATTCTCTGCTGGAGCGTGCGCTCACCGACGCGCTCGAACGCGCCGAAGAAGGCGACGAGATCGCGCTCCGGCTCCTCGACGCCGCCTACGAACAGTTCTGCCGGATCGGGATCCGCCGCTCCACCATGGAGGACGTCGCCCGCCGGGCCGGCGTCTCGCGAATCACCGCCTACCGCCGCTTCGCCACCAAGGACGCTTTGGTCGAGCAGGTGGTACGCCGCGAGTTCCGGCGCTACTTCGACCAGTTCCTGCTCGACATCCAGCACGCCGAATCGGCCGCGGACCGCGTCGTGCTCGGTTTCGCCAGCGCGCTGCGGGCGATCCGGCACAACCCGCTGATCGGCGGGCTGATGACCGTCGAGCCCGACGTGCTCGTCCCGTCGATGGTCAGCGACGGCGGGCACACCCTGGCGGCGGTGCAGCGGTTCGTCGCGGGCCAGCTCCGCCGTGAGCAGCACGCCGGCCACGTCTCGGAAGACGTCGACGTCGAACTCGTCGCCGAACTGATGACCCGGGTCTCCGCCTCGTTCCTGGTCACCCCGAGTCACGTCATCGATCTCGACGACGACGAACAGGTCCGCGAGGTGGCTAGGCGGTTCCTGGTCCCGATGCTGCGGCCGAAGTGAGGCCGTCGATCAAAATGTCCAGGGTCCTGGCGAAGTCGCGCTCCGGATCGACGGTCGCGAGCGCGGGCAGCGCGCGGCTGAAGTTCGGCAGGACCGCCGGATCGATCCGCCGGAGATAGTGGTCCATCTGTTCCTGCTCGGCTTCGCCGCGTCGTTCCGTGGCGAAGCCGGCGGTCGTCAGGAGTAAGGAACCGAACACGAGGCTGTTCAGGGCGCCGAGGGCCTGGCGGACCCCGTCGTCGTCGAAACCGGCTTCGTACAGCGCGCCGACCAGGTCCTCGATCGGCTGCAGGGCGCGCAGCGAGTTCGGCGTGGCCTCGTCGGTGACCAGTGCCATCGGCACGACCGGATGCCGGGCGAGCGCGCGGTAAAGGTTGAGCACGGTGACCCGCAGCCGGTCCGGCCAGGGTGCACCGGGGTCGGCCCGTTCGATCCCGCGGTAGACGCGTTCCGCGATGCCGTCGAGGATGTCGGTCTTGTTCCGGACGTGGTTGTACAGCGCCATCGCTTCGACGCCGAGTGTCTTGGCGAGCTTGCGCATCGAGAGCCCCTTGAGGCCCTCTTCAGCGGCCAAGGCGAGCGCCGCGTCCAGGACCTTCTCCCGGTTCAACGGTTCTCTTCGCGTCATCTCGGCGCCTCTCACTTGACAGGTTTACGGTGTATCTATCATATTTACAGTGTACATTTACGCTGTAAATACGGGGGTGTCGTGAACGACGTGATCATCGTGGGCGGGGGACCGGTCGGCCTGCTGCTGGCCGGTGAGCTTCGGCTGGCCGGAGCGGATCCGCTCGTACTGGAGGCGGCTGACGGGTCCGTCCGCCGGAACCGGAGTTTCGGGTTGCGTGGTCTCAACGGCCGGACGTCGCAGTCCTTGAGGCTGCGCGGCCTGACCGAGGCGTTCTCGGCGGCGCAGGCCGAGATGTTCCATGCCGTCCGCGGGCTTTCGCGCCAGATGAAGGGCAATCGTGCCAGGGGGCACTTCGCCGGTCTGCCGCTCGCCGAGGACGAGGTCGCGCCGGGGGCGGCCGGTGGGTTCATTCTCAAACAGCATGTGCTGGAACGGATCCTCGCCGAGTGGGCGACGGGGCTAGGGGTCCGTGTCCGTTCAGGCAGTGAGGTCGTCGACGTCGTCCAGGAAGAATCGGCGGTCCGGGCCGTGCTCGCCGATGGCCGTTCCGAGCGGGCCGCGTACCTGGTGGGTTGCGACGGTGGCCGCAGCGTCGTGCGTAAACAGTCCGGGATCGCGTTCCCCGGTACGGAGGCGACGATGACCGGCCGGATCGCCTCGGCCGAACTCGCCGATCCTGGCGCGGTGAAGTCGGCCATGCACGGCCCCGGTGGAATGGTGAATCTGTCGCTGATTCCGGGTGAGATCTCCACCATGGAGTTCGACGGCGGGCCGGGGGACCGTGACGCGCCACTGACGGTGGAGGAGATGCGGGCGAGCATCAGCCGCGTCGCCGGAATCGACGTGACCGTCACCAGGCTGGACGGCGGAATCCGCTTCAGTGACAACACGCGTCAGGCGGCCACCTACCGGCAGGGGCGAGTGCTCCTGGCGGGCGACGCCGCGCATGTGCATTCGCCGATCGGCGGTCAGGGCTTGAACCTCGGCCTCCAGGACGCGATGAACCTCGGCTGGAAACTGGGTCTGGTGGTACGAGGAGCGGCGCCGGAGTCCTTATTGGACACTTACACCGCGGAACGGCATCCCGTCGGTGAGCGCGTGCTGCGCAATACCCGGGCCCAGGTCGCCCTGATGCGTCCCGGCCCGCAGGTGGCCGCGCTCCGCGAGGTACTGGCGGAGACCTTGGAGATCCCGGCGGCCAAACGGCATTTCATCGCGATGGGCAACGGGACCGACATCGACTACGCGCCGGACTCCGCCCATCCGCTCGTCGGCCGCTTCGCCCCGCTGCCGCTGGTGGAGCGGGAAGGCCGTCCGCTTCTGGTGGGCTCCGCTCGGATTCGCGACGTCGTGAACGGCCGTGCCGATCGGGTCCGGGTCGTCGAGGCGGACTCCGGCCCCGCCTTTGTGATGCGGCCGGACGGGTACGTCGCTTGGGCGGCGTCGGATGGTGAGGTGGCTGGGCTGTCGGAGGCGCTCACGCTGGTCGCGGGGTAGTGCCTGCAGCGGTCGGGTGTGGAGGATTTGTCTTGATCAACGGAAGATCAGGGACGTTGAGCTGAGCGTCCCAGCGAATTCCCGTGACCAGCTCGTCAACGAAGGTGAAATTCTCGTGCATGGTCACTTGTCGGCCAGCGCCAACGACACCAGCCGATCGATCACCTCGGTCAGCGAGAAGCCAGCGGCCTTCATCATCCGCGGGTAACGGCTGTAGGAGGTCAACCCCGGCAGGGTGTTCACCTCGTTGAGCACTACACTGCCGTCTTCCTTAACGAACAGGTCCACCCGAGCCAGACCGCGGCAGCCCAGCGCGCGGTAAATGGCCTTCGCGGTTTCCTTCACCAGATCGCGCGACTCGTCGGAGATATCGGCGGGGCAAATGAACGAGGAGTTCTCGGAGCCGGTTTCCGGCGAGGCTTCCTGGTGAATCTTGAAGAATCCGTGCGTGAGCACCACTCGGTCCAGCTCGCCGATCAGCAACTCCGAACCATTACCCAGGATGGAGCTACCGACCTCGCTGCCGACCACCGCTTCCTCGATCAGCACCTTCGCGTCGTATTCCCGGGCAGCGGTCAGCGCTGCGGACAGTTCTTCCTTGCTGGACACCTTGCTGACCCCGAAGGCGGAACCGGACCGGGCCGGCTTCACAAAAACGGGGTAGTTGAGCTGGTCGGGGTCGACATCCGCGTCGGAGTTGACGATCCAGAATTTCGGGGTGGCGATTCCGGCGTTGCTGACCACGGTGTAGGTCAGCGATTTGTCCATACACACTGCGGAACTCGGGATATCGCAGCCGACATAGGGGATGCCAGAAAGTTCCAGCAGGCCTTGCATCGCGCCGTCTTCACCGAACTTGCCATGCAGCACGGGCAGCACGACATCCAGGCCGATCGAGTCGTACTTACCCTCGTCCAGCACCAGCAAGCCGCGGGTGCTCCGGTCCGGCGACACCACGACCGGGCGGCAGTCGCCGCTTTCCCAGTCCCCATCCGGGCCGTCGCAGAGCTTCCACGCGCCGTCGCGGGTGATGCCGATCCAGAACGGTTCGTACTTGGCCGTATCGAGGCTCTTGGCCACCTCACGCGCCGACTTGACGGAGACGAGGTGCTCCTCGCCCGAACCGCCGAACAAGATGCCGAGCTTCAACCTAGCCATGATGCCTCCCATTTTCGAAATTCAGGCAGTTAAGGAGCTTGTTTTGCACAATATCCTGCAGCGCGTGATCGGTGGTCAGCTGGGGTTGAGTGTCCCAATCCTCCGTTGATCAAGCTCCGTCACCGGTGCGTGCAGCCCCACGACGGTGAAGGAATCAGGACACTCAACGTCCCGATTCCTTGACCGCAGGACATCCGGCGCTTCCGGTGCTCTTTGCTCGCGGTGAAGTACATGATGGCCCCCTTCCTTGCGCTAGGCGCAAGGAAGGGGGCCATCATGTACTGGGGAAGGGGGCCTTCACGGCCAGGCCGCCACTCGCGACCCGGCAGGCCTACCTGGTCGCGGGTGGTGACCAGGTCAGCCGCGGATCCGTCTGCACGAAGCTCCCCAGCAGCTGATCGATCTGCGTCAGCACGTCCAGCTCCAGTACCACCCCGGACGCCTTCGCGTTCTCGGTCACCTGTGCGGCGCTGCTCGCCCCGGTCACCACGGAGGCGACGGTGTTGTGCTGCAACGTCCACGCGATCGCCAGTTGCGCCATGGTCAGCCCGGCCTCGTCGGCGACACCGCGCAGCATGCCGACGCGTTCGATGAGGTCCGGCAGAAGCAGCGGCCGGGCCTCGGGGGACTTCGCGGCCCGTGAGTCCGGCGGGATCTCGCCGGGCCGGTATTTGCCGGTCAGCACGCCCTGTGCGAGCGGGACCGACGCGAACTGGCCGATGCCCGCGCGTTCGCAGACCGGCATCACCTGCGCCTCGGCGACCCGCCAGAGCATCGAGTAGTGCGGCTGGTTGGCGATGAGCGGGACACCGAGCCGGTCGGCGATGGGCTTGGCCTCCAGCAACTGTTCGGCCGTCCATTCCGCGGTGCCCGCGTAGAGGATCTTCCCCTGCCGTACCAGATCCGACAGCGCGAGGAACGTCTCCTCCAGCGGGGTGCGGTAGTCGAACCGCAGCAACTGGTAGACGTCGATGTAGTCGGTGCGCAGGCGCCGGAGCGAACCGTGCAGCGATCTGGTGAGGTGTTTGCGGCTGAGGCCGGCGTCGTTCGCGCCAGGGCCCTCCGGCCAGAACACGCCGGTACACAGGACGAGATCGTCGCGGCGGGCGGGGGTCAGTGCCGCGGCGAGGTTCTCCTCGGCGGCGCCGTTGTCCCAGGCCGCGGCGGTGTGGAACGTGGTGACGCCCGCGTCGAGCGCGGCCTCGACGCACTCCGCGCCGCCGGGATGCGTGAGCCAGTTGCCGTAGGAGATCTCACTGACGGACAGCCCGCTCGCGCCGAGCCTGCGGTAGTCCATGCTCACCTCTTCAGCGCGCCGGTTTCGAGGATGGTGCGGTCGATCCATTCGTCGAGACCCGCGGCCTTGCGCGCGTAGGTCTCCCGCACCGATTCATGCGGCAGGATCAGGAATTCCTCCGACGCCAGACCGTGCACGACGGATTCCGCGACGTCCTCCGGTTCCAGCAGCGGTGCCGCGGCGGCGATCGCCAGCGCGGCGGGATGACCGGCGGCGATCCCCGGCTCCAGCAACGCGGTCCGCACCCCGAGCGGGCACAGTGCGCTGACCCGCACGCCACGCGGCCGGTAGGTGATGGCCAGCCATTCGGCGAGGCCGACGGCCGCGTGTTTGGTCACCGAGTAAGGCGCGTCTCCGGGGGTGCCTAGCAGACCCGCTCCCGAAGCCGTGATCAGCAGGTATCCCTGACCCCGGCTCAGCATCGCGGGCAGCGCGACCTGCGCGGCGTGCACATGCTGCATGACGTTGATCGCCCACGATCGCGTCCATTGTTCGTCCGCGGCGTGGACGCCGGTACCGAAGGCGGCGCCGGCGTTGGAGCAGAACAGGTCCACCGGCCCGAACTCCGCGCGCGCTTCGGTGACCAGCATCTTCAAGTCCTCTTTGGACGCCGCGTCGGCATGGCGGGCGATCGCGGCACCGCCCGAGGCCGTGATCCCGGCGACGACCTTCTCGGCCGCGTCGAGGTCGAGGTCGGAGACCACCACTCCGGCGGCGCCTTCGGCGGCGAACCGGCGGGCCATGGCGGCGCCGATACCGTGTGCCGCGCCGGTCAGCACGACGACTCGTCCTGTCACTTCCACATGCGCTCCATGGTTATTCGTTCTGCTGGCGATGACAATTCTTCTGTTTTGTTATGGCGGTGAGTAATGCGGGGTCGAAAACTGGAGTCGAGGTGATAAAAGTGCAGGTCAGCGACCTGTTCTGGTCATGTCGACTTATTTGTTTCCGGCGCCGGACTTTAGCATGCGATCCCTTGTTTTTCGACTTCTCTTAGGAGAGTATTGCGCTCTCTGCGGCAAGTAGGTTATTTCTTGGGAATCCCGCTGAAGATCGCCGAACCCGGCGAGGTTCGACCCAGCCAAGCCGAACAGGAGGTCCGCCGGTGAGTCATGCGACGGCGCGCACGCGGGTACTCGGCGTCAACCCGCTCGGACGGCCGGATCCGGGGCTGGCGGCCGCCGTCGCCAGGGGTGGCGGGCTCGGCATCCTCGACATCGGGCCGACCGGGTCCATAGTGGACAGAGGCTTCCCGTTCGGGGTCAGGATCGTGGCCGGTCGCCGCGTGCGGCCCGAAGAGGTGCGGGAAAGCGGCGCGGGGCTCGTCCTGCTGGCCGAAGGGGCGGTTTGGCAGGGCCGGGCCGAGGTTCCCGTGCTGGCCGAGGTGACCGGTGTCGAGCAGGCCGTCCGGATGCTCGACGCCGGCGCCTCCGGTCTGGTCGCCAAGGGTGCCGAGGCCGGTGGCGCGGATCTCACCACGTTCGTCCTGCTGCAGCGCCTGCTGGATCGGTTCGGCGAAGAAGTCCCGGTGTGGGCGTTCGGCGGCATCGGAGCGCGGTCGGCGGTGGCCGCGATCGCCGGTGGCGCGGCCGGGGTGGTGCTCGACGGACTGGGCCTGTTCCCGGAGGCCGACGTGCCCGCGGCGACCCGGATCGAGCTGGCCAGGGCCGACGACGGGCTCGCGACACTGTTCGCGAACCGGTTCGAGGACGCGGAAAGCGCTGTCCGCTCGGTCGTGCGTTCGCTCGCCGTGCCGCCCTCGGCGAGGCCCGCGGAGCTGGGCGCTCGACTGTGCCGGACGCTGGGAACCAGCCTCCCCATCGTGCAGGGGCCGATGACGCGGGTGAGCGACCAACCCGGTTTCGCCGCCGCCGTCGCCGCGCATGACGGGTTCCCGTTCGTCGCGGTGGCGACCGCGAACGGTGCGAAGACCACCGAACTGCTCGGCCGCACCGCCGAGGCGCTCGGCGACCGGCCGTGGGGAGCGGGCATCCTCGGCTTCGTCCCGGAGGCCCTGCGCACCGAACAACTCGCGGCGATCCGGGCCGCGCGCCCGCGCTGCGTGCTGATCGCGGGCGGGAAACCCGCGCAGGCCAAGGCCTTGGAAGCCGACGGGATCGCGACCTTCCTCCACGTGCCGTCGCCGATCCTGCTGAGGCAGTTCCTCGACGCGGGGGTCCGCAGGTTCGTTTTCGAGGGCGCCGAATGCGGCGGGCATGTCGGCCCGCGGTCGAGTTTCGTGCTGTGGGAGCAGCAGCTGGACGTCCTGCGTGAACACGGCGCCGACGACGTCGAAGTGCTGTTCGCGGGCGGGATCCACGACGCCAGGTCCGCCGCCATGGTCGCCGCGATGGCGGAACCCTTGAAAGACGGCGTCGGCGTCCTGATGGGCACCGCGTACCTGTTCACCGAGGAAGCCGTCACGCACGGCGCCATCACCGGGGTCTTCCAGGACCGGGTGCTCGACGCCGCGTCCACGGTCACCCTGGAGACCGCGCCCGGACACCTCACCCGCTGCCTGCCCAGCCCGTACACCGAGGAGTTCGCCGCGCTGAAGGCCGGGCTCCGCGCGGACGGCGTCCCGCCGCAGGAGGCATGGCAACGGCTTGAGGAGCTGAACACCGGCCGGCTGCGGATCGCCAGCAAGGGGATCCGGCGGGAAGGTGACGCCCTGGTCGAGGTCGACACCCTCGGTCAGCTCGCCGAGGGGATGTACATGGCGGGCCAGGTCACGGTCCTGCGGGAACGACGCACCGACATCGCCACCCTGCACCGTGAGGTCACCGAAGGCGCGGCGGAACTGCTCGCCGCCAGCCCGTCCGTCGAAGAGTCCGTTGTGGACGGTGACATCGCCATCGTCGGCATGGCGTGTGTGTTCCCCGGCGCGCCCGATCTCCCGGCGTTCTGGTCCACCATCCTGCGCGGCGCGGACGCCGTCACCGAGGTGCCGGATCAGCGCTGGGACAAAGAGGTCTACGCCGGTCAGTCGACGTCGAAGTGGGGCGGCTTCCTGCCGCCGGTGGACTTCGACCCGCTTTCCTACGGCATCCCCCCGACGTCGATGGGCAGCATCGACCCGGCGCAGCTGGTGTCGCTGCGGACGGCGCGGCGCGCCCTCGAAGACGCGGGATACGGCGACGGTGGCTTCGACCGCGAGCGCACCAGTGTCATCTTCGGTGCCGAAGCCGGGGGGGACCTGGCGAACGCCGGGGTCCTGCGCGCATTGTTGCCGAGTTATCTCGAAGACGTCCCGGAGGAGCTGCTCACGCAGTTGCCGGAGCTGACCGAAGACTCGTTCCCCGGGACGCTCGCCAATGTCATCTCCGGCCGGATCGCCAACCGGCTCGACCTGGGCGGCACCAACTACACCGTGGACGCCGCGTGCGGATCGTCGCTGGCGGCGCTGGACCTCGCGGTGAAGGAACTGCGGGCAGGCACCAGCGAGATGGTCCTGTGCGGTGCGGTCGACCTGCACAACGGCATCAACGACTACCTCATGTTCACCTCGGCGGGCGCGCTGTCGCCGACGGGACGATGCCGTCCGTTCGACGCGGCGGCCGACGGGATCGCGCTCGGCGAGGGCGTCGCTTGCCTCGTACTGAAGCGGCGGGCCGACGCCGAACGCGACGGCGACCGGGTCTACGCCGTGGTCAAGGGCGTCGGCGCGGCCAGCGACGGGAAGGCCCTCGGCCTCACCGCGCCCCGTCCCGAGGGACAGCGCCGGGCGCTCGAACGGGCCTACCGCGACGCCGGGGTCTCGCCGGCGGACGTCTCGCTGGTGGAGGCGCACGGCACCGGCACGGTCGTCGGCGACGCCACCGAACTGACCACGCTCACCGAGTTCTTCCTCGACGCCGGTGCCGCGCCGGGCGCTTGTGCGCTGGGTTCGGTGAAGAGCCAGATCGGGCACACGAAATGCGCCGCGGGGCTGGCGGGACTGATGAAGGCGGCGCTGGCGCTGTGGCACGAGATCGTGCCACCCACGCTGCATTTGACCAGGCCGAACTCCGCCTGGGACGCCAAGAGCAGTCCCTTCACCTTCTCCACCGGCGCCCGGCCGTCGCCGGTTTCGCGCGGCCGTGAGTTCGCCGGAGTGAGCGCGTTCGGGTTCGGTGGGACCAATTTCCACGCGGTGCTGGCGGCCCCGGGGGTCCCGCCCGACCGGCGGCACGGGCCGCGCGACTGGGACGCGGAGCTGGTCCTGCTCCGGGGCTCCGATGTGGACAGTGCCCGCGCCGCGCTGCGGGACCTGCTGTCGGCGAACGAAGGTCGTCCGCTGCGGGAGATCGCCGCGCTCGCCGCCGAACGGGACGGCTCCGGCCCGGTGCGGCTCGCGGTCGTCGCGAGCGACCTCGCGGACCTGCGGGAGGCCGCCGAGGGCAGGGGCGGGCTCACCGCCGACGGCACCGGATCCGGCGCGGTCGCGTTCCTGTTCCCCGGACAGGGCAGCCAGCGGACCGGCATGCTGGCGGAGCTGTTCGTGCACTTCCCCGAGCTGGCCGACGTCCTGCGGCTCGCGCCCGACGTCGCCGCGACCACGTTCCCGCCTCGCGCGTTCGGCGAGGAGACCCGGGCGGCGCAGGACGAGGCGCTCAAGGACACGCGTGTCGCGCAGCCCGCGCTCGGGCTCGTCGAATCGGCCGTCTGCCGTCTGCTCGCCGACCTCGGCGTCCAGCCGGATCTGCTGGCCGGGCACAGCTACGGTGAGCTGGCCGCGTTGTCGGCCGCCGGTGCGTTCGACACCCCGACCCTGGTGGCGCTGAGCCGGGCAAGGGCCCGCTCGATCGCCGAAGTCGCCGGTACCGATCCCGGGGCGATGGCAGCGGTGAAGGCGTCCCGTGAAGACCTGGCCGCCGTCCTCGATCGGCCTGATGTCGTTCTGGCCAACCACAACGCACCCGCGCAGACCGTCCTTTCCGGACCGACGGCCGCGGTCGAAGACGCGGTCCGCGAGCTGCGGGAGCGAGGGATCGCGGCCAAACGGATTCCCGTCGCCTGTGCCTTCCACAGCCCGCTGGTGGCCGGGGCGAGCGACGTATTCGCCGTCGACCTCGACAACGCCGAGATCGGCGATCCCGCCTTGCCGGTGTGGTCGAACCGCACCGCCGGACCGTACGAGCCCGGAAAGGTCCGCGCCGAACTCGCCGCGCAGATCGGGGCGCCGGTGCGGTTCGTCGACCTGATCGAGGATATGTACGCCGCGGGTGCGCGCACGTTCGTCGAGGTCGGCCCTGGACAGGTGCTTTCCCGGCTGGCCAAGGAGATCCTCGGCGACCGGCCGCATACCGTGGTCGCGTGTGATCCCGCCGGCCCCGGTCTGCGCGGGTTCCTCACCGCGCTCGCGCGGCTGGCGCTCACCGGCGTCGATGTCCGCACCGAGCGGCTCTTCCGCGGCCGAGTCCGCGTCGGACCGCTTCCCAAGCCTGCCTGGACCGTGGACGGTCAGACCGTCCGCGCGCCCGGCGGCGAGGTCCCCGCCCATGGGCTCGTGCCCGCCCGACGAATCCCGAGGACGACCATGAACCAGCCCGCGCCCGGTCGTGACCAGGCCGTCGTCGAATTCCTCCGCACCAGCCGCGAGATGCTGGCGGCGCAACGGGACGTGATGCTGGGGTACCTCGGCACCGCGCCGCTTCCCGCGACGCCGGTGTCGGCTCCGGTCGCTCCGGTACTGCTGCCGCCGGTCGAAGCACCGGTCGTGGCCGCGCCCGCGGAGGAGCCGGAGCCCCTCGCCGAGGCCGCTGTCACGGACGTCCTCGCCACCGTGATCGGCGCGATCAGTGAACGTACCGGCTATCCGGCCGAGATGATCGACGCCGATCTCGACCTCGAAGCGGATCTTTCCATCGACTCCATCAAACGCACCGAAATCGCGGGCTCGCTGCTGGCGAAGCTCGGCCTCTCCGGACGGGTGCACGACGACGCCCAGGACCAGCTCAGCCGCGACCGGACGGCGAGCGCGCTGGCCGCGCGGCTGCGGAAGTGGCTCGAACCCTCGGCGCCGGTCACCGTGACCCCGGCACCCGCCGAGTCCCCGGTGGGCCGCGCGCCCGGCCGGTACCTGCTGAGCAGGGTGCCCGCGCCGCTCGGCACGCCCGATCTCACCAAGGTCGTCGGCAAGACGATCGCGGTGAGCTTCGAACCCGGCCAGCAGGAGCTGGCCGAGTCGGTCCGCGCGGTGTTCACCGAGGCGGGCGCGACGGCGGGGGAGCGGGACGTCGCCGACGTCGTCATCGTGCTGAACCCGTTGTCGGACGCCGAGGAACCGGTCGCCGCGCAGGTGTTCGGGCTGCTCAAGGACGCCAAGGGCGCGGTGGTCGTGGTGGCTCGCCCGGGGGCGGGGCACACCGCCGGACTGCGCGGCCTGGTCCGCGCCGCGGCGAGGGAACGGACCGAGCCGACCAGACTGGTCGAACTGGAGTCCACAGTGGACCTCGCGCGCATAGTGCTGGAGGAGGTGATCGCCGAGGGCCCGGCCGCCGTGCGGTACGACACCGCAGGTCGCGCCGCTTTCGAACCGTCGGCGGGATCCCTCGGCTCGATCGCGTACGCGGGCGCGGGCCCGGACGGCGGGGAGACCAAGGCACTCGGGCTCGGCGCGGATTCGGTGCTGCTCATGATCGGCGGCGCTCGCGGGATCACCGCGCGGGCGGCGATCGCGCTCGCGGCCAGTGGCTGCCGGATCGAACTGGCCGGGCGCACGCCGTGGCCCGCGGAACCCGGTGACGAGGACCTGCCCGGTGACGCGCAGGGAATGCGTTCGGCGTTGGCCGCGCGTGGTGGTTCGCTGGCCGACATCGAACGCCGGGTGCGTACCGTGCTGGCCCAGCGCGAGATCGCCAGGACACTCGACCAGATCGGCGCGGCCGGTGCTACCGCGGCCTACCGATCGCTGGACGTCCGTGACGCCACCGCAGTCCGGCAGGTGGTCAAGGATCTGCACACGCGATACGGCCGCATCGACGGCGTCGTCCACGCGGCCGGGGTGATCGACGACAAGCTCATGGCGGACAAGGACGAGCACTCCTTCCGCACGGTCTACGGGACCAAAGTGGATGGTGCGCGCGCGTTGCTCGACGCACTGGAGCACTTCGGCGTGCGGCCCGGATTCGTCACGTTCTTCGGCAGTATCGCCGCGGTTCTGGGCAACCGCGGCCAGACCGACTACGCGGCGGCCAACGACGCGCTGGAGACCCTCGGCGAGCAGTGGGCCGAGCGCACCGGCTGCCGCGCGCTGACCGTCCACTGGGGACCGTGGGCTCCCTCGGACGACCATGCCGGCATGGTGTCGCCGGAACTCGCGCGTGAATACGAACGCCGGGAGGTCGCGTTGATCGACCCGGACGAAGGCACCGCCGCGCTGCTGCGCGAGCTGGCCTACGGCCCGGCCGACGTCCGGTCAGTGCTGTACACGGCGTCACTGTGGTGAATCAAGCCGTGGTGAACCAGGAGCCGGTCGCGATCGTCGGGATGGGCGTCTTCCTCCCCGGCGCGTCCACTGTGGACGAGTACTGGCAGAACATCGTTTCCGGGACCGACGCGATCACCGAGATCCCGCCGCACCGCTGGGATCCGAGTTTTCACGCTCGTGACGGCCGCACGCCCGACCGCACCTATGGGCGACGCGGTGGGTTCGTCGCGGACAACCTCGACTTCGACGCGACGTCGCTCGGTATGGCGCCCAGTTCCCTCGCCGGGATGGAGCCCGATCAGCTGGTCGCGCTGGCCGTCGCCGCTTCCGCCGTCGACGACGCCGGTGGCCTGCGGCGGCTGGGCGACCTCGAACGCGTGGGCGTGATCCTCGGCAGGGGTGGCTACCTCTCGCCCGGCCTGCAGCGGTTCGACCAGCGGGTACGGTCGGTCCGGCAGATCACCGGCGCGGTGCGGGAACTCCTCCCGTCGACGAGTCCGGAGATGCTCGACAGGCTCCGGAACGCGCTGCTGGAACCACTCGGCGAGTTCCGTCCCGACACCGCGATCGGGCTGGTGCCGAACCTCGCCGCGTCGCGGGTGGCGAACAGGCTGGACTTCGGCGGCCCCGCGTACACGGTGGACGCCGCCTGCGCCTCGTCGCTGCTGGCCGTGGACCAGGCGATCGGCGAACTCGCCCGGCGCCGGTGCGATGTCGTGCTGGCCGGCGGGGTGCACCACTGCCACGACGACACGCTCTGGTCGATGTTCACCCAGCTCGGCGCGTTGTCCCCGAGTCAGCGGATCAGCCCGTTCTCCCGCGATGCGGACGGCCTGCTGATCGGTGAGGGCACCGCGATCGTCGTGCTGAAACGGTTCTACGACGCGCGCCGCGACGGCGACCGGGTCTACGCGGTGCTGCGTGGTTCCGGCACGTCGAGCGACGGCAAGGGCGCGAGCCTGCTCAGCCCGGCCGTCGCGGGCCAGATCCTGGCGTTGCGCCGGGCCTGGGCGTCGGCGGGTCTCGATCCCGCCGCGCCCGGCGCGCTCGGCCTGCTGGAGGCGCACGGTACCGCGACCCCGGCCGGGGACGCGGCCGAACTGGCCACCCTCGCCGAGGTGTTCGGCCCGCCGGAAGGACCCCGCGCCGCGATCGGGGCGGTCAAGGCGATGATCGGGCACACCATGCCGACCGCCGGGGCCGCCGGGCTGGTCAAGGCCGCGCTCGCGCTGCACCACGCGGTCCTGCCGCCGACCCTGAACTGTGCCGATCCGAGTCCGCTGCTGGACAAGACCCGGTTCCGGACCTTGACCATGGCCGAACGGTGGTTCGCCGGTGACGTGCCACGCCGGGCGGCGGTCAACGCCTTCGGTTTCGGCGGCGTCAACGCGCACGTGGTGCTGGAGGAGGCCGACCCGGCGCCCGCGCGGCCGCGCCGGGCGAAGGTGACCGAGGAACCCGAGCGGGTTCTGCTGCTCGCGGCGTCCACTCCGGACGAGTTGCGCGTCCTGCTCGACCGGCCGGATCCGCGATCCGGAGGCGAGGGCCCTTGCCGCGTCGGGATCGTCGGTCCCACCGAAAAGCGGCTGGAAGTCGCTCGGAGGGTGCTCGCGAAGGTCGCGGCCGGGGGCAAGTCCTGGCACGGGCCCAACGACATCTGGTGCACCACGGCACCGTTGCTGGAACAGGACGGCGCGAAGACCGTGTTCGTCTACCCGGGTCTCGAGGCCGACGCGGAACCACGGTGCGCCGACGTCGCCCGGCATTTCGGCCTGGAGCGACCGGAGTGGTCGACGACGAGCGTGCTGGCACGCGCGTCGAGTGTGTCGCAGGTGGGGCTGTTACTGGACACCGCGTTGCGGCGGCTCGCCATCAGCCCGGACGCGCTCGCCGGGCACAGCGTCGGCGAGTGGACCGCGATGCAGGCCGCCGGGATGTACCCAGGTCGGTCCACAAAGGACATGTTGAGCCGGTACTGGCCGCAGGGTTTCACCCTGCCCGACGCGGAATTCCTGGTACTCGGCTGTTCCGCGGACCGGGCGGCCGCCCTGCTCGGCGCCGAGCCGGAACTGATGATCTCGCACGAGAACGCGCCGCGGCAGACGATCGTTTGCGGCGATCCGGCGGCCGCTGCCCGGCTCGCCAAACTGTGCACGCAGCACGGCGTCGTGGCCAGGACGCTGCCGTTCCGCTCGGGGTTCCACACCCCGCTGATGCGGTCCCGGCTCGGACCGTTCACCCGCCTCGCGGCGGAACTGGACCTGAAAGCGCCGCGGGTCCCGGTCTGGTCGGCGACCACCGCGCGGCCCTATCCCACGGATCCGGTGGAGGTTCGCGAGCTGTACCTGGCCCATCTGGTGCGCAAGGTGCGGTTCCGTGAGCTCGTCGACGGGCTCTATGCCGACGGCGCCCGCGTCTTCGTGCAGGCGGGCGCCGGTCAGGTCGGCTCGTTCGTGTCGGACACGCTGGGAGACCGCACGCATCTGGTCGTCGCGGCGTCGTCCGGCACCCGGCCAGGTCTCGCCCAGCTGCGCCGGGTCGCCACCGCGGTCTGGGTGGAGGGTGGGCGGCCGGCGTTCGACGCGCTGGAGCCGCGCCGGACCCGGATCGACACCGCGGGCACGCTGCTCTCGGTCGCCGACGACGTCAAGGGCATGTTCGAAGGCGCCGGTGAGATGCCCGAGCTGACCGACGGCGTTCCGGAGGCGATCGTCGCGGAGTTCACCGCGCTGCTCGCCGAGACCAGGCAGGCGGCGGTCAGCGTCGTCAACGCGGCGAAGCGCCGGGAAGAGCAGGGCACCGTACAGTCCACTGTGGACGTCTCGGTGGCCACGATGCCGTATCTGGTGGACCACCGGTTCTTCCGTCAGCGCGACGGATGGCCGGAAGAGGCGGATTTCCGTCCCACCGTTCCCGCGACGACGCTGGTCGACATGGCTTGCCGGGCGGCCGAACGGGCCTGGCCGGGAACGATCGCGGCCGGCGTGAGCAACGCGGCGTTCTCACGGTGGCTGATCGCCGCCCCGGCGCGGCACGTGCCGATGTCGATGACGCGCGAGGGCGACCGGATCAGCGTCCAAATCGGACCGTACGCCAGTATGGACATCCACCTCGCGGAGCGGTATCCCACGGCGCCCCGACCGTCTCCCTTGCCGGGTCCGGAAACCGCGCCTCCGCTGAGCGCCGCCGAGATCTATTCGCGCCGCGAAATGTTCCACGGTCCCTCTTACCAAGGGCTCGCCCGGCTGATCGGGCTCGGGGAACGGCATATCCGCGGCGACCTCGTCGTGCCGTCGGCGCCCGGTGCGCTGCTGGACAACGTCGGCCAGCTGCTGGGCTGCTGGCTGATGGCCACCAAGGCGGACGCGCTGCTGGCGTTCCCGACGTCGATGGGCCGGATCACCTGGTACGGACCCGAACCGGCGCCCGGCACCTCGCTGCGGTGCGTGGTCCGGGTGCGGCTGCCGAGGCCGGAGGTGCTGGAGATGGACGCCGAACTGGTGTCCGGCGGCACCGTGCTGGCGCGGATCGAGCAGTGGCGGGACATCCGTTTCCCGTGTGACCGGCCTGCGCACCGGGTCTACGCCTTCCCGGACCGGCACCGGCTTTCCGAGGATCACCACGGTGCCTGGACGCTCGTGACCGATCGGTGGCCGAGCCCGGCCGCCCGCGACATCTACGCCGGCATCTACCTCGGTGCGGAGGAACGCGCCGAGTTCGCCGCCTGCGCGCCCCGACGGCAGCGTGGCTGGCTGCTGGAACGGATCGCGATCAAGGACGCCGTCCGCGCGCGGCTCGCCGAGGACGGTGTCGAAGGGGTTTACCCGGCGGAGATCCGCGTGAGCGCGGACGGGACCACGGTGACCGGACAGCACGGCAGGACGTTGCCGGAGTTCACCGTGGCCGTCGCGCTCGCGAAGTCCGGTGATCTCGCGGTCGCCCTCGTGCGGGAAGCGTCGGAGCCACCGCCCCGGATCGCGGTCCGTGCCGAGGGCGAGCTGACCGGGCTGGGCGAGGAGATCGGCACCGGGGTGGAGTTCGCTGGGATACCGGGGCACGTGGTGGCCTGGAACCGCGGGTAAGAACAGGAGCAGAGCATGACGATCGAACAGCAGAGCCCGGTTTCCGTCTTCGGCACCGTGGCCGAATTGCTGAAGGAACTGGTCGGGGACACCGACGTCCTCGGCATCGAGATCACCCCGGAGACCACCTTCCACGAGGATCTCCAGCTGGAGAGCATCGACCTGGTGACGTTCGCGAGCATCCTCGCCGAGTTCTTCGGCGCGGACGTCAACCTCGCGGAGTTCCTGGCGGAGAAGGATCTCGACGACGTGATCGGACTGCGGGTCGGCGACATCGCGGACTACGTGGCCGCCCGCCTCGGCGAACGGGGCTGACGCGGTGCCGACGATGACCGTCAACGGTCTGCGCACGAACGTGCACCTCGTCCCCGGCGGGGGCACGGAGACCGTGGTGTTCCTGCACGGCATGGGCACCGACAGCCTGGCGAGCTTCTACCTGACGCTGGCCCCGCCGGTCGCCGCCGCCGGGGTGGACGTGGTCAGCTACGACCTGCGTGGCCACGGCAAGACCGAACGCCCCGAGCGCGGGTACACGATCGCGGACTTCATCGCCGACCTCGACGATCTGCTGTCCCAGCTCGACCTCGATCGGCCGGTTCACCTGGTGGGCAACAGTTTCGGCGGCACACTGGCCTACAGCTACGCCGTGGCGAAACCGGAGCGGGTGCGCAGCATCGTGTGCATCGAGTCGGAACCCGCGACCGAGCTCTGGGCGGGAAAGATGGCGCAGATCCTCGAGCACACCGTGCGGTTTCTCAAGGTCGAGGAGAGTTTCGACTGGATCGAGGCCAACTACAGCGCCCATCACCGGCGGCTGGCCAGGATGGCGGCCGAGCGGATCATGTCCACGACGATGGCCGAGGAGGTCCCGCTCGGCCCGTTGCTGACCCTGGACCAGGTGGCGGCGATCGACTGCCCGGTACTGTCCATTTTGGGCAGTCACGGTTATCAGGCCGACGATCTCACCGCGCTGACCTCCTTGTTGCCTCGCGGTGAGTTGCACGTGTTCGAGGGCCAGGGGCATTCGGTGCTCGTCGAGCAGCACCGGGAGGTGCGAGAGCTGCTGCTGAACTGGATCGCCCGGCACGGGAGGCCGCGCGGATGAGCCGGTTCCTGCTGGTCGTCCCGCCACTGACCGGGCATGTGGCGCCGCTGCGCGCGGTGGCGGCCGAACTCCTGCGCCGCGGCCACGACGTCGCCTGGTGCGGTCCGGAACCCACGACGTCCGAGCTGAGCCGGGCGGGCCGGGTGTACGCGGCCGGGGACGCACTGGAGTTCGCCGTCGAACGTCGTCCCGAGGGCCTGCGTGGTTTCGCGGCGCTGAAGTTCCTGTGGGAGCAGTACCTGGTCCCGCTCGCCGACGCGATGGTCCCCGGCGTCGAGAAGGCGGTGGCCGATTTCCGGCCCGACATCGTGATCGCCGATCAGCAGGCCTTCGCGGGCGCCCTGGTGGCGAGCCGCCGGGCCGTGCCGTGGGTGACCTCGGCGTCGACGTCGACCGAACTCGGCGATCCGCTGCGTGCCCTGCCGAAGGTCGCCGCCTGGGTCGACGGGTTGCAGGACGGCCTCCGGACGCGGCACCGGGTGTCGTGCGGTGACCTGCGCTTTTCGCCGCACCTCGTGCTCGCGTTCACCACCGTGACGCTGACGGGCCCGATCGCCGAGGCGGACACGGTCCGCTTCGTCGGCCCGGCGCTGGCTCCCGCGCCTCCGGTGGGCTTCTCGTGGGACCGGCTCGACGGCCGCCCGCTCGTCCTCGCCACCCTCGGCACCGCCAACGCCGCCCTCGGCCGCCGCTTCCTGTCCGAATGCGTCGACGCCCTCGCCGCGATGCCCGAGGTCCAAGGCCTGGTCGTCGATCCCACCGGTGAGCTGTTCAGCGACGAAGTGCTGCTGGCCAAGCGGATCCCGCAGGCGGAGGTGGTGCGGAAGGCGGCGGCGGTGATCTGCCACGGCGGGCACAACACCGTCAGCGAAAGCCTCGCGTCGGGGCTGCCGCTGGTGATCGCGCCGATCCGGGACGACCAGTCGATGCTGGCCCAGCAGGTCGAGGCCGTCGGGGCGGGATTGCGCCTGCGCTTCGACCGCGTGAAGGCGCCGGACATCCGACGCACGATCGACGAAGTGCTGACCGAGCCCGCCTACGCCGCGGCGGCCGCGCGGGTGCGGGCTTCGTTCGCGGCGGCCGGGGGAGTGGTGGCCGCGGTGGACCACCTGGAGTCGGTGCTTTAGGCGCTTTCGGTGCCGCTTCGGTGCGAGGTGGTCGTGAGCCCCGTACCAGCGACGCGACGGTTGAGGGGGAGGGCTAACGCTTTTCGCCGCCAGTCCAGGCCCACGCCGTGAAGGCCTCCTTCCCTACCTTGAGAGTAGGGTCCCGGCAAAGTCGAGGTAGAGCTTGATCAACGGAAGATCGGGGACACTCGACGTCCCTGATCTTCCGTTGATCAAGGGCGAGCCGAGGTAGGGCAGGCCTGATTCTGGATGCCGCAGGGCTACAGGTGCGGTTTCGGAGGAATGGTGTGAGTGGCGATTCGGGTGAGGGCCACTGGTGTCTTAGGTACCTGCCATCGGGCGACACGCGTGATCCGACGGAGGGCACGCGTGAGTGAACGGAGAACACGCGTGTCCAGCCGGACGACACCCGACGAAACCTGCCGCTCCCGCGTGTCATCCACCCAGTCACACGTGTCCTCCGTCTGATCACACGCGCCATCCATCCAGCCACGCGAAACCGTGCAAGATGCCCAAATCGGGCATTTCTGTCTCGAAAGTGTCCCTTATGGACAGTCCGGACCCGGGTGAGGCCCCTTGTGTGGGCCCGCTCCCGCCGTGTCCACCACGACGCGTTCGTCTTGTCCCGCTATAGAGGTGCAGCCGACCAGCACTTATGCGACTTTGCCGGGGCCCTGCCTTGAGAGTAGGGAAGGAGGCCTTCACGGACTTCCTCACCTGAAGCCTGCGGTGACCCACTGGACCGACGACGTCACCGTGGCGGGGTCTCCCGAGGCGACCGGAAGGTCCGCGCCGCGATCCAGCCGCCCGCCAGTGCCGCCACCGCCGCGATCCCGAGTGACACCGGGATCGACCAGCCCGACGGCCGTCCCAGCGCGAGCGCCCTCGTCGCGTCGATCGCGTAGGTCAGCGGGTTGATCGCCGAGACCACGCGCAGCCAGGTGGGCATGGTGTCGAGCGGCATGTAGGCGCTGGAGGAGAACATCAGCGGGAACATCACCACGAACGACGCCATCTGCAGGGTTTCGGCTTTGCGCAGCCAGGTCGTGATGGCGACGAAGATCCAGCTCAGGCACCAGCCGACCACCAGGGTGAGCAGAAGTGCCGCGGTGATCCCGAAAACGCCGCCGGTGGGCCGGAAACCGAGCAGCACCACGCTCGCGAGCGCGGTCACGAGCAACTGCACCGCGAGCCGGGCCGAATCGGAGATCGTACGGGCCACCAGTACCGAAGACAGGCTGATGGGCATGCAGCGAAGACGTCCGGTGAAGCCGCTGTAGATCTCCGCGAGGAGGCCCGCCCCCGAACTCATCGCCGTGGTCATCGCGATGTTCACCAGCGTGGCAGGGACCAAGAAATTCACGTAGCCCTGATAAGCGGCGACGCCGGGCAGCGTGCTGACGCCGTTGAAGACCTGGCTGAACAGCAGAAGCAGCACGATCGGTTGCAGCAGACCGAAGAACACCAGTCGCCGGTCGCCGAACGCGGTCCTCAGCGAGCGTCCGGCGAGGACGCGGACCTGCGTGGCGAAGGTGCTGGGCGGCCAGGTGGCCGGATCGCTCAGGATCAGGGGCGAGGACGCGCGGTGCCGTGCCTCGGTCATGACGGGACCGCCGGATTCCGGTGCAGGGAAAGGTAGACGTCGTCGAGTGTCGGTTCGGCGACGGTGAGGTCCTTCATCGGCGCCCCCGCCGCGTCGAGCGCGCGGACCAGCACGGTGATGTCGGCGGGCCCGGACAGGGCGACGCTCACGACCAGCCCGGACGCGGACGGCGTGCAGCGCATGCCGAGTCGGTGCAGCGCGGACAGTGCCCGGCGGGCGGCGAGATCGGTGCCGAAGGTCAGGGTCGCGGTCCGGTCGCCGAGGCGGGCCTTGAGCTCCGACGGCCGACCGGAAACCGTGACATGGCCCAGTCCCAGCACGACGACGTGATCGGCCAACCGGTCGGCCTCCTCGAGATACTGCGTGGTGAGGACGACGGTGGTGCCCCTGGCGGCGAGGCGTTCGACGCCGTCCCAAAGACCCGCCCGGCTGACCGGGTCGAGGCCGGTGGTCGGTTCGTCGAGGAAGAGGACGTCGGGGGAGCCGACGAGTCCCGCGGCCAGATCGAGCCGGCGGCGCATCCCGCCCGAGTACGTCCGCGCGGGACGGTCGGCGGCGTCGTCGAGGCCGAACATGGCGAGCAGTTCCGCTGCCCGCGCCCTGGCTTGACGCCGGTTCGCGCCCAGCAGCCTGGCGACGAGTTCGAGGTTGCCGCGACCGGACAGCGCGTCGTCGACGGCGGCGAACTGGCCGGTGACGCCGATCCGCCGCCGGACGTGATGCCCGGCGCGGACGACGTCGAAACCGCACACCTTGGCGCTGCCGCCACTCGGCTGGACCCGGGTGCTGAGGATGTCGATCAGCGTCGTCTTCCCGGCGCCGTTGTGGCCGAGCACGGCGAGTACGGTGCCCCGGCCGACGCGAAGACTGACCCCGGCGAGGGCCGTCACCTCACCGTACTGCTTGGCGAGGCCGGTCACCTCGATGGCAGCCTGCTCCATCGCCACTCCCTGGGATCACGTCCGCCGAACCTACCGAGATATCCGACGCGGCCGCAATGAACCGGCGCGGACTCCGGACGCGCGTGACAATTCCGGTCGCCGTGCCTCGCCGCCGCATCACAAGAATTCACCCGTGACAGTTCTCGGCTTCCGTTTGAGTACCCGGGTGACAAAAACAGGATCCGGCGGGTCGCGATGCCAGTCTATTCCGGGCTCGACCTGACGGGGGTGACAAAGAAAGGGTTCCGCATACGGGTTTCTTGCCGGTGACGGAACTCACAGGTAATTTACCGCTTCCGTGACGCGGCTGTTTCAGTCGTGTCACGCAATTTCTCCGATTCCCGGGAGTGACCGTTGTGAAGTTCCCACTGAAGTCGAAAAGATCCGTGCAAGTCTTGGCCGCCGGTACGGTGGCCGCCGTCGCGGCCACCCTGGGCGTCGTCGGCGCGGGCTTGAGCGAGGCGGCGCCCGCGTCGCTGACGCTGAAGTACACCTGCCCGTTCCCGTTGATCGGCGACCAGACCCTGGTCGTGAAGATCGACACCGTCCTGCCGGACGACGCCGTGGCCGGGAAGACGTCCACTCCGATCACCTTCGACGTCGACGTCACCGTTCCGGCGGACGCGACCGCGGGACTCGCGCTCGTCGGTGCCACCACCGTCGAGGGCAGCGCCAAGGCCGCCGCGGTGCTGAAGTATCCGGTCGACAAGACGCTGAACCTCGGCCTGCCGCTGACCATCCCGGTCACGCCGGTGCCCGAATCCGGCGATTTCCACGTCAAGACGAGCGGTAAGGCACCCGCGGTCACGTTCCCCAGCCCTGGCACCGCTTCGGTGACGGTGGGGAACTTCAGTACCACCATGACCCCGAAGAACGCGCAGGGCCAGCCCACCGACCTCGGCACGTTCACCTCCGACTGCGTCGTCCAGCCGGGACAGAACCAGCAGCTCGGGACGTTCGAGATCAAGCCCGCCGGCGGTGGCACGACGACGCCGACCACACCGACGACGCCCACCACCGAGCCGACGCCGACGACTCAGCCGACTCCCACGACGGAGCCGACTCCGACCACGGAGCCCACGCCGACTTCGACCACCCAGCCAACGCCGACGACGGAACCGACTCCCACGACGCAGCCGACCCCGACGACCGAGCCGACGCCGACTTCGACGACGCAGCCGACGCCGACTACTCAGCCGACTTCGACGACGGAGCCGACCCCCACCACGCAACCGACTCCGACCACGGAGCCCACTCCGACAACCCAACCGACGCCGACCACGCAGCCGACGCCGACCACGGAGCCCACTCCGACTTCGACGACGCAGCCGACGCCGACGACCCAGCCGACCTCGACGACGGAGCCGACCCCCACCACGCAGCCGACCCCGACGACTCAGCCCACGAGCCCGACCACCGTGCCGACCACGACACAGCCGCCGGGTGACACGCAGATCATCTACGGGGTCAAGGGCAAGACGACCATCGCGGGCCTGAACGCCAAGCTGCCGCTGGGTCCCGGTGAGTTCACCGCGAAGCTGAACGCCCAGTCGGGCAAGTTCACCGGGCAGCTGTCGCTGCCGCCTTCCTCGGTGCAGTTCCGCTTCCTCGGCTTCTTCCCGGCCTCGGCGACGGTGAAGATCAACCAGGTCGGCGACCTGACGGGCACCGTCACCGCGGGCGCGGTCAAGGCCGCCGTGAAGGCCGACGTCAAGCTGCTCACGGTGCGGCTGTTCGGCTTCCCGATCATGGCGAGTTCGGCGTGCAAGACGGCCCACCCCGCCGACATCCCGTTGGTTTCCGCGCACGGCTTCAACCCGATGAAGGGCGGCAAGCTGACGGCGGAATACAAGCTGCCGCTGTTCCGCGGCTGCGGTCTGCTCTCCCCGATGATCAGCGCCATGGTTTCGGGGGACGGGAACAGCCTGGAGGTGAACCTCACCAAGAAGTGAGCTCACCGGTCTCGTGAGTGGTAATGCCGGTTGGAACCGTCATTACCACTCACGAACCCAAAGCCAAAACAGTTACCCCCTTCACAAAAACCGCCCCCTTTTCCGGACGCCGCCAGCCATTGCTTGTTTCGCTGATCTTCCGCCAGTAGCGTGCTGCACAAGTTGGCCGTTCGGCCGGAATAACAGAAGTGAGGAAGCCCGAATGTCAGTGCTGACCGGGCGCGTCCTGCGCGCCTTCCTGCTCCCGGCGGTGCTGGGGCTGGGGGCGCTTTCACTGGCTTCCGCCTCCGCGGACCCCGCGCGGACACAACAGGCAGGACCCGAACAGCCTCCGTCCGCCGCGCAGGCCGGGCTGAAGTTCGGTTTCTACGTCGGCGACGAGCAGCAGCCCACGACGAGCCACGTCGCGAAACTCGGTTCGGACATCACGTTCCCGCAGGGCCGGTTCGACGGCGCGCTGCTCGGCCTGTCCGGCAAGGTCCCGATCACGGGCAAGCTCGCGATCCCGGTGACGTCGAGCTATTTCGTCTCCTTCCGGTTCATGCCCGCCACCGGCACGGTCGAACTCGTCCCGGACGGCGACGCCACCGGCACCGTCGAGGTGCGGACCGGCGCCACGACCAACTGCAAGGCCGTCGGCACGAACCTGTGCGGGGATTCCGACGTCACGTCGAAGGTGTTCATCAAACTGTCCGACGTAAAAGTGGACGGCAGGGTCCTCGACGTCGGCCCGAACTGCCGGACGGCGCAGTCCGCCGTGGTGAACATCAAGGCACTCATGCCGCTCGGGTTTCCCGCCCCGCCGGTCAAGGCCACCAGCACCTTCGCCACCCCGGCGTTCACCGGCTGTGGCGTGCGCGAGGACCTGAGCCCGCTGCTCACCGGTCTCGTGTCCGGGCCGGGCAACACGCTGGTGACCAATCTCCGGCTGCGCTGCGTCGGGTCCGGGCCGCCCCCCAACGGATGCGGAGCCTGACGATGACCAATCCCGTCACCCTTCTCGCCCGCGCCCCGGAGAAGGCCGCCGCCGCGCTGCGCGAATTCGGCCGCATGTGCGCCATGGGGCTCGACGTCGTCCTCGCCATGTTCCGCCGTCCCGTACAGGTGCGCGAGTTCATCCAGCAGTTCTGGTTCATCGCCAGTGTGTCGATCACGCCGGCGATCCTCGTGTCGATCCCGTTCGGCGCGGTCATCTCGCTGCAGCTCGGCTCGCTCACCAGCCAGATCGGCGCGCAGCAGTTCAACGGCGCCGCGAGTGTCCTGGCCGTGGTGCAGCAGGCCAGCCCGATCGTGACGACGCTGATCATCGCCGGTGCCGGCGGTTCGGCGATCTGCGCGGATCTCGGCGCCCGCTCCATCCGCGAGGAGATCGACGCGATGGAGGTGCTCGGCGTCTCGCCGATCCATCGGCTCATCGTCCCCCGGGTGCAGGCCGCGATCGGGGTTTCGGTACTGCTCAACGGTTTGGTCAGTGTCGTCGGCGTGCTTGGCGGCTACTTCTTCAACGTCATCGTGCAGGGTGGGACGCCGGGGGCGTACCTCGCCAGCTTCAACGCGCTGGCCCAGCTGCCCGACCTCGTCATCAGCTCGATCAAGGCGTTCATCTTCGGCTTCCTCGCCGGTGTCGTCGCGGCTTACCGGGGGCTGAACCCCAGAGGCGGCCCCAAAGGCGTCGGCGACGTCGTCAACCAGTCGGTGGTGATCACGTTCCTGCTCCTGTTCTTCGTCAACACCGTCCTGACCGCGCTGTACCTGCAGCTCGTCCCCGCGAAGGGAACCTGATCCCGTGACCAGCGTCCCCGAACGGGCCCGCGAAGCGTTCAAACGCCCCGGCAACAGTCTTTTCGAGCTGGGCGACCAGCTGCTGTTCTACATCCGCGCGCTCGCGGCGATCCCGATGGCCGTCACCCGCTACTTCCGCGAAGTGGTGCGCCTGCTCGCCGAGGTGACCTTCGGCAGCGGGGCGCTGGCGGTGATCGGGGGCACCGTCGGCGTGATGGTCGGCCTGTGCGTGTTCACCGGGATCACGGTGGGGCTGCAGGGTTTCAGCGCGCTCAACCAGATCAACATCTCCGCGATGACCGGCTTCCTCACCGCGTACTTCAACACCAGGGAGATCGCGCCGCTGTCGGCGGGGCTCGCGTTGTCCGCGACGGTCGGCGCCGGGTTCACCGCGCAACTGGGCGCCATGAGGATCTCCGAAGAGATCGACGCGCTCGAAGTGATGGCCGTGCGCAGCATGCCGTATCTCGTCACCACGCGGATCGTGGCCGGGTTCATCGCGATCATCCCGCTCTACGTGATCGGCCTGCTGATCTCCTACCTCGGTTCGCGGGTGACGACGGTCGTCTTCTTCGGACAGTCCGGTGGGACCTACGATCACTACTTTTCCCTGTTCTTGCCGCCTGAAGACGTCCTGTGGTCGTTCGGCAAGGTCCTGGTGTTCAGCGTCGGCGTCATCCTCACGCACTGCTTCTACGGCTATCGCGCCGCGGGCGGGCCGGCCGGGGTCGGGGTCGCCGTCGGCCGCGCGGTGCGGACGTCGATCGTCCTGATCAGCGTGCTGGACCTGTTCCTCAGCCTGGCGATCTGGGGCGCGACCACGACGGTGAAGGTGTCCGGATGAGCACGCGGGCACGGACGCAGTTCGCCGGGGTGATCTTCCTCGTCATCCTGGTATTGCTCGGCTGGCTGGCCGTCGCCATCTTCAACAAGGACTTCGACCGCGCGGAACTTGTCACGCTCAAGACCGATCGGGTCGGCAACCAGCTTGCCCCTCCGGCCGAGGTCAAGGTCCGCGGTGTGCCGTTCGGCGAGGTCCGGGCGGTCCGGGGCAGTGCGGACGGCGCGGAGATCGACCTCGCCATCGACCCGGCGAAGATCGATCAGCTGCCGAGGAACGTTTCGGCCCGCCTGCTGCCGAAGACGGTGTTCGGCGAGCGCTACGTCAACCTCGTCCTGCCCGATCGGCCCGCGGGCGGCTCGCTGCGGGACGGCGACGTCATCACCCAGGACCACTCGGCCAACGCGATCGAACTGGAACGGGTGCTCGGCGATCTGCTGCCCCTGTTGCGCGCGGTGCAGCCGCAGAAGCTCAACAGCTCGCTCGGCGCCATCTCGCTCGCGCTCGACAATCGCGGGAAGTCGTTGGGGGACAGCGTCGTCCAGCTCAACGACCTCCTCGGCCAGGTGAACCCGCTGATGCCGCGGTTCAAGGCCGACGTCAGCCGTGCCGCAGACGTGGCCGACCTCTACACCGGGGCCGCGCCGGACATCCTCAAGGCGCTCTCGGATCTCTCCACGACAGCGAAGACCATTGTGGACACTCGCGCGGACCTCGACAAGCTGTACGCGAGCGTCACCGCCGCGAGCGGCGATCTGAACAAGTTCCTGGTGCAGAACAAGGAGAACATCGTCGGCGTCAGCGTGAAGAGCAGGCCGACACTGGAACTGCTCTCGCGGTACTCGCCCGAGTTCCCCTGTCTGTTCGACGCGGTGAACAGGCTCAAGCCGGTGATGGAGAAGGCCTTGGGCAAGGGAACCGGCGAGCCGGGGTTGCATGTGACGCTGTCCGTCCACGAGCCGAGGGACAAGTACGTGCCGGGCCGGGACGATCCGCGGTTCGACCAGAAGGGCGGGCCGCGGTGTTACGGCGGCGGTGGATCTTCGGCGGCGGCGTCGTTCGCCGCCGATGGGGACCTCGGCCCGGCCAATTCGAAGGGGGAGCGAGGGCTGGTCGCCGAGATTCTGGCGCCGTCGCTCGGGATGAAGCCGGCCGAGGTCCCGGACTGGAGCAGCGTGCTCGTGGGCCCGGCGTTGCGCGGAACGGAGGTGACCGTCCGATGAGGAGTGTCGCGGGACCGGCGATCAAGGGCCTGATCTTCTTCGTGATCACCGCGGTGGCGACCGGCATCCTGGCCGTCACCATCGCGAACTCCAGTGTCGGCACGACGGTCGGCTACACGGCCAGGTTCACGGACGCGACGTCGGTCAACCCCGGCGACGAGGTCCGGATGTCCGGGGTCCGCATCGGCCAGGTGGAATCCGTCGGCGTGGTCGAACGTCGCCTGGCGGACGTGCGGTTCTCGATCGAGAGCAAACGCCGCCTCAGCGCGGGCGCCACGGTCACCATCCGGTACCGCAACCTCGTCGGCCAGCGGTACATCGCGATCGACCCCGGCCCCGACGGCCCGCCCGTGCTCGAACAAGGGGCGCTGATCCCGCCGGAGCGGACGCGTCCGGCGCTGGACCTGACGGCGTTGTTCAACGGGTTCAAACCGCTGTTCCAGGCGTTGTCACCGAACGACGTGAACCAGTTGTCGTTCGAGATCGTCCAGGTACTGCAGGGCGAGGGGAGCACCATCGACAGCCTGATCGAGCACACCGGGTCGCTCACGAAAACCTTGGCGGGCAAGGACGAGGTGATCGGCCAGGTGGTCGGGAACCTCAACACCGTGCTCGACACGCTCAACTCACAGGGCGACCAGTTCGACAAACTCGTCGACGTCACCGCCCAGCTGGTCTCCGGGCTCGCCGCGGACGCGAAACCCATCGGGCAGGCGATCGGCGGGCTCGGGGAACTCACCACGGCCACCGCGGGCCTGCTCCAGGACGGCCGCGCGCCCCTGAAGGCGAGTATCACCACCCTCGGTGACCTGTCGAAGAACCTGGCCGACAACACCCCGGTGTTCGAGCAGTTCCTGGCGAACCTCCCGAAGAAGCTGGACCGCATGGGCGCGATGGTCTCCTACGGGTCGTGGTTCAACTTCTACCTGTGCTCGGTCAAATCCGACGCGCGGCCCGCCCCCGGCGGCCCGCCGGTCGGCATCCCGCTGACCCAAGGACGGTGCCGGTGAAAGCACCGAGGATCAAACCCTTCCGCAGCCGCAACCCGATCATCGTCGGTGCCATCACGGCGTTGCTGATGGCCGTGGCCGGATCGGCGACCTTCTTCTCCGACGACCTCCCGCTGGTCGGCGGTGGCACCACGTACGCGGCGGAGTTCACCGAAGCCGCCGGGCTCAAACGCAACGACGAGGTCCGGGTGGCCGGCGTGAAGGTCGGCGAGGTCTCCGACGTCCTCCTCGAAGGCGGGCGCGTCAAGGTGCTGTTCCGGGTCAAGGACACCTGGATCGGCAACCGCACCACCGCCGCGATCAAGATCAAGACTTTGCTGGGGCAGAAGAACCTGGTCATCGACCCCGTCGGCAACGCGGACCTCGATCCGAACGAACCGATCCCGGTGCAGCGCACCAGTTCGCCCTACGACGTCACCACGGTGTTCAACGATCTCGCGAACACCGTCGGCGCGATCGACACCGACCAGCTGGCGAAAGCGTTCGGGACGCTGTCGGAAACACTCGGTGCCTCCACACCTCAGGACGTCCGGACGGCCTTCGACGGCATCACCGCGCTGTCCAAGACGCTCGCCTCCCGCGACGAGGAACTGGTGAAGCTGTTCCAGAACACGAACAAGGTGTCCCAGACCCTCGGCGGCCGTACACAGCAGATCGAGGCGCTGATCCGCGACGGCAACACCCTGCTCACGGAACTGAACGCGCGCAAGGACGCGATCGCGAAGCTGTTCAGCGGGGTGAAGAACCTGTCGGTGCAGCTCAAGGGGCTCGTCGCGGACAACCAGAAGACACTCGGGCCCGCGCTCGACCAGCTCGATCGCGTCGCCACCGTGCTGCAGCGCAACCAGGACAAGCTCAGTGAAAGCCTGCGGCTGGCCGGGCCGTTCTACCGGCTGCTCGGCAACGCGGTCGGCAACGGCCGCTGGATCGACACCTACATCTGCGGGCTGGTCCCGACCGGCGGTACACCGGGCAGCTGCATGCCTTCGAGGAACGGGGGACGCTGATGGGGCGCCACTTCACGCTGGCCGATCTCGGGGGACAGGCCCGTCGGCGGGCCTGGCTGCGGCGGCTCGCGCTCGCCGTCGTCGCCGGGTTGCTCGTGACGGCGGCCTGGCCGCTGCTGACCCGCCAGGCCGACCGCGTCCTGACCGGATACTTCACCGCGACGGTCGGGGTGTACCCGAACTCCGAGGTGCGGGTGCTCGGGGTCGCGATCGGTTCGGTGACCAAGGTCGAGCCGAAGGGGACGAACGTCGAGGTGACCATGTCCGTCCGGCCGGACGTCAAACTGCCCGCCGACGTCGGCGCCGTCGTGATCACGCCGAGCCTGGTCGCCGACCGGTACGTGCAGCTCACCCCGGTGTACGTGGGCGGGCCGGAGCTGGGTGCCGACGCCAAGATCCCCCGCGAACGCACCGTGACCCCGGTCGAGGTCGACGAACTCCTCGGCAGCCTCAACCAGCTGATGACCGCGCTGGGGCCGAAGGGCGCCAACAAGGACGGCGCGGTCAGCGACGTCCTGACCCACGCCGCCGCCTACCTCGACGGCAACGGCGGCAAACTCGGCGAGGCGATCAAGAACCTCGGTGAATTCGCCCGTACGGCGAGTGATTCGAAGAAGGATCTGTTCGACTCCGTCGACAACATCAGCAAGTTCACCGCGATGCTCGCTTCCAACGACGGGCAGGTGAAACAGGCGATCCAGCAGATCTCCTCGATCAGCAAGATCCTCGCCGATCAGCGGGACCAGTTCTCCGGAGCGATGACCGAACTCACCGAGGCGCTCAGCGTCGTCCAGGGTTTCATCAGGGACAACCGCGGCAAGGTCAAGTCCGATGTGGACAAACTGGCCGAGATCACCAAGGTGCTCAGCCAGCAGAAGGCTTCGCTGGGCGAGGCACTCGACGCCGCTCCGAACGCGCTGGCGAACGTGCTCGGCGCGTACAACCAGGGCGCCGGAACACTCGACGGGCGAGGAAACCTCACCGAATTCTCGGGGGCGAAATGAAGTCCCGGTTCAAAGGCCTCGCCGTGGTAGCCGTCACGTTGGCCGCCACCGGCTGCAGCAGCGGTGTCGACGTCTATGACATCCCGCTGCCGGGTGGCGCCGCGCTCGGCGAGCACCCGATCCACGTCACGGCGAGTTTCACCAACGTGCTGGATCTCGTTCCCCAATCCGGCGTGAAGGTGAACGACGTCCCGGTCGGCCAGGTGCGGACGGTCGAGCTGGCACCCGACGGGCGCAGCGCGGTGGTCGGGCTGCTGCTCAGCGGCGACGTCAACCTGCCTGCCAACGCCGTCGCGCGGCTGCGGCAGGCGAGCATCCTCGGCGAGAAGTTCGTCGAGCTCGCGCCGCCGGACGACGGGACCCCGAGCGGGCGGCTGACCGACGGCGCGGTCATCCCGCTGGCGCGTTCGTCGCTGACCCCGGAGATCGAGGAGGTCTTCGGCGCGCTTTCCTTGCTGCTCAATGGTGGAGGCGTCGCGCAGGTACAGAACATCACCCGCGAACTCAACGACGCGCTCGGCGGCAAGGAGAGCGCGGCCCGCAGCCTGTTGTCCAATTTGGACACATTCGTGCGCGGTCTCGACGAGCACAAGGCGGAGATCACCCGCGCCATCGAGAGCGTCAACAAGCTCGCGGCGACGCTGAACTCGAACACCGAGGAGATCAAGGCGACGCTGAACGGGCTCACCCCCGGCATCGAGGTGCTGAACCAGCAGCGCCAGGCGCTGGTCGGGATGCTGAAGTCGCTGGACGGGCTCACCTCGGTCGCGGTCGACACGGTGAACCGCAGCAAGGACGACCTCGTCGCGGATCTCAAGGCACTCGAACCGATGCTGCGGAAGCTGGCCGACTCGGGGGACAAACTGCCGAAGGCGATGGAGATGATCTTCACCTTCCCGTTCCCCGATGCCGCGCTCGACGCACTCCGCGGTGACTACCTGAACACGTTCCTGACCTTCAAGAACAGTGGTGGCCGCTGATGCTGACCAGGTTCGTCCGTGCCCAGCTGGTGGTCTTCGTGGTCATCGCAGTCCTCGGTGTCGCCTATGTCGGCGCGACATACGCGGGACTGGACAAGCTGGTGCTCGACCGCGGCTACACCGTCAAAGCGCGGTTCGCCACCGGCGGTGGCATCTTCAACAACGCCGAGGTCACCTACCGGGGCGTGCCGATCGGCCGGGTCGGCGAACTGCGGCTGACCGCCTCCGGGATGGAGGTGGAACTCGACATCGAGCCGGGTGGCCCGGACGTGCCCGCGGACACCGAAGCGGTGGTCGCCAACCGATCCGCCGTCGGCGAACAGTACGTCGACCTCCGGCCTCGTCGTGGTGACGGCGCCACGTTGCGGGACGGGTCGGTGATCTCCGAGGCGGATACGAAGATCCCGCTGCCGGTGGACGTGGTTCTGTCCAGTGTGGACTCGTTCGCCAATTCGGTGCCGCAGCCCGCACTGCGGACCGTGGTCGACGAGCTGTACAAGGCGACTTCCGACGCCGGGCCGGCGCTGGATCAGCTCGTCGGGCGGGGTATCGAGTTCGTCCAGGAGGCGAGCGCCCACGTCGGCCCGCTGACCAGGTTCGTGACCGACGCGCAGACCGTGCTCGACACGCAGGTGTCGCAGGCGGACGCGATCCGCTCGTTCGGCGCGAACGCGAAACTGCTCGCCGAGACGCTGAAGAGTTCCGACGGGGACCTGCGACGGCTGATCCCGGCCGTCCCGGCGGCCGCGAACGAGGTCAGCACGCTGCTGCGGGAGACCGGCCCGAGCCTCGGCGTCCTGCTGGCGAATCTGCTGACCACCGCGGACGTGCTGGAAGCACGGCAGGACGGCATCGAGCAGTTGCTGGTCACCGCGCCGAAAGCGGTCGCGGCCGGACACGCGATCATGGGGCCTGACGGTGCGCACGTCGGCCTGTCGCTGACCTTTTTCGACCCGCCGCCGTGCGTGACCGGCTACAACACCGGCTACCGCGACGGACTCGACACTTCGACCCGTCCTTTGAACACCGCCGCGCGCTGTGCCTTGCCGAAGGGCAATCCGACGAACGTGCGTGGTTCGCAGAACGTGCCGGGAAGGTGAAGCCCATGACCAGATTCGCCGCCCTTCTCGCCGTGGTCGCCACGGCACTCGCCGTCTGGTTCGGTTACTCCTGGTGGGACGCGAGCCGGGACGACGGCGTCGCGCGGGCCACGGTCCGCGAGGACGCGTTGCAGGCGGGCAGGCAGGCGGTCGCCGCATTGACCACTTTGGACTATCGGCAGGCCGACCAGGGATATCAGAACTGGCTGAGCCTCTCCGGCGGCGCGCTGCACGATGAGCTGGCGCGGGACCGGGAAGGCGGGCTGGCTCGGATCGGCCAGGCGAAAACCGTCACCACCGGCAGGGTCGTCGACGCCGCGGTGACCGAAGTGGACAGTGGCGGCGGGACCGCCGAGGTGATCGCGTCGGTCGAACTCGAGGTCCGGCCCGACGGCGGTGAAGCCGTGACCAAGCACAACCGGTTCCGCGCCGGCCTGAACCGGACGCCGGACGGGTGGCGCGTCACGTCGCTCGGCCAGGTGCCGGTGACCGACACCGGAAAGCCCTGACGGAGGACGCGATGTCGACGAAACGAACCGTCAAACCGGCACGGCGCACGGTGAAGGTGGCCGGGAAGATGGGCGGGAGTGCCCGGACGAGCGTCATCGAGGCTCCCGAGCCAGAACGTGCCGATGAGGTGCTTGAGCCTGATTCCGTCGATTCGGCCGCCGAGGCGTCCGAAGAGGTGGTCGCGCCTGTGCGGCGTCGTCGTCTTCCGGTGGTGTTCGGCGCGGTCGCGCTGGTGATGGCGGGCCTCGCGGGGTGGTTCGCGATCGAGGCGCGGGACGCCACCGCGGTGCTGACCCACAACACCGCGCTGACCGACGTCGCCACGACCGCCGAGGTGAGCGACCAGGTCGGCAAGGCACTCGGCACGGTCTTTTCCTACCGCTACGACGATCCGGCCAAAAGCGAACAGGCCGCGAAAGAGGTGCTGACCGGCCCGGCACTCGGGCAGTACGACCAGTTGTTCGCCCAGGTCCGGAACCTGGCCGTGACGCAGAAACTGGTCGTGACTTCGACTCCGGTGGTCTCGGGTGTCAAGGTGCTCGACGGCGACCGGGCGTCGCTGCTGGTGTTCCTCGACCAGACCGGCGTGCGGGGCGACGGGCAGCGGAGCACCGGTGCGGCCCAGCTGAGCGTCACCGCGGAACGCTCCGACGGCAAGTGGCGAGTGACCGCCCTCGCCGCCGCTTGACCCTCATTCCCTCACGCATTTAGTCCTCTAAATGCGGTGGGGCTCAGGTCGGATGGCTCGCCGGAAGCCTCAAGCCAGGAAGTCCGTGAAGGCCTCCTTCCCTACTTTCAGGGTCAGGGTCCCGGCAAAGTCGAGGTAGAGCTTAATCAACGGAAGATCGGGGACACTCAATGTCCCTGATCTTCCGTTGATCAAGGGTGAGCCGAGGTAGGGCGGGCCTGATTTTGGATGCCGCGGGGCTATAGGTGTGGTTTCGGGGGAATGGTGTGAGTGGCGGTTCGGGTGAGGGCTACTTGTGTCTTAGGTACCTGCCATCGGGCGACACGCGTGATCCGGCGGAGGCCACGCGTGAGTGAACGGAGAGCACGCGACGAAACCTGCCGCTCCGGCGTGTCATCCATCCAGTCACACGTGTCCTCCGTCGGATCACACGCGCCATCCATCCAGCCACGCGAAACCGTGCAAGATGCCCAAATCGGGCATTTTTGTCTCGGAAAGTGTCCCTTATGGACAGTCCGGACCCGGGTGAGGCACCTTTGCGTGGGCCCGCTCCCGCCGTGTCCACCACGACGCGTTCGTCTTGTCCCGCTATAGAGGTGCAGCCGACCAGCAACTCTGCGACTTTGCCGCAACCCTGACTTTCAAGGTAGGGAAGGAGGCCTTCACGGACACGCCACCTTGGTTGGCGCTTGATAGGTCGCGAAGTGTCGCTCACCGCCCGCGTTTAGTCCTCTAAACGCGGTGGGGCTCAGGTGGGGATCGCTCGCAGGGCGAGGATCATCTCGAAGCGCCGTTCGGGGTCCTTCAGCCCGTCCGCGAACAGCGTCTCCAGCTCCTGCGCGCGTGACCGGACCGTCTGCGGATGGACCGCGAGCCGTTCCGCCACCTCGCGGACGTTCCCGCACGTCTCCAGCCACGCCAGCAAGGTCCCGGCCAGCCGGGTGTGCTGCTTCCCGGTCAACCCGGCCAGCGGCCCGAGCCGCTCCCGAACCAGCTCGGCGGCCAGGAAGGGTTCCTTGAGCAGCCACAATCGCGAAAGGTGGTCGACGCACCACGTCACGGGCTCGTCGGCGAGCACGCCGGACTCGACGAGCCGCAGTGCCTCTCGTGCGGCCCGCAGGGAGCGGGCGGCGAACGCCGGGGGGACGGCGGGGCCGATAGCGGCTCGCCATCCTGTCAGGGATTCGGCGAATTGTTCTCGTTCGTCTGGTTCCGGCGCAGGGAGCAGCAGGCAGGGCGAACTGCTCTCGAAGTCCGCCAGCGCGCTCGAAGCGGCCGCCGGAACTTCTTCCGACGGCTGGTCGAGGGCGACGGCGACGAGCAGCTCCGGCAACTGCCAGCGCGCGAGGTCGGCGGCGTGTTTGACGACGTCGGGTGGTGACGGCGGTTCGGCGAGCAAAAGCTCCATCAGCCGGTGGCGCCGACGCTCCAGCGCGCCGGCGGCCTTCTCGCGCGCCTCCGCGTGCCCCTCGACGGACAGCGCCGAGAGTTCGTCGATGTAGGCGAAGATGGCTTCCGCGAGCAGGCACAGCGTCGCCGAAGGTACGCCCGTACGCCGACCCGCTTCGGCCACCCGTCGCCAGGTCACCCTGGCCCCGACCCGGTACGCGGCCTGGAGGACGTCGACGTTGCGGCCCTGGTGGAACTCCTGGACGCCCAGGCTCAGGAACACGCTCCGGCGGTCTTCCGACGGCGCCTCCGGGTTCCCGATCCGCTCCAGGAACTGCAGGAACGCCATCTGGACGCCGGTCTTGAGCGCTTTCCCGAAAGCGCCGTCCAGCGGCCGCGCGTAGTCGGGGATGGTCCGCTGGATCTCGCGGACCACCTCCCCGGCCACGTCGGCGAGCACCGGACGGAACACCGTCGCCAGCTCTCTCGGCAGCAGGGCCCAGAGCTGGACCGGACGCCCGCTCGACCCACCCGGCCGAGCGGGCATGAGGAGCGGGCCGTACGTCGCCTCGACCCCGCTGCGACCATCCTGCGGTCGGGTCACCTCGTCACCTCGTTGTGAGTGGGAAACGCTGATCAGTCCTCGGCGAGCAAGGCCTCCGCGCGCAGGGCGATCTCCATGTCGAGCCGGTCGTCGGCGTTGTTCAACCGGTCGCCGAAGAGATCGATGAGCTGGTGCATGCGGTACCGCACGGTCTGGGGGTGGACCTTGAGTTTCTTCGCGATCTCGGGAGCGCTGCCCCGGGACTGCAACCAGATCAGCAACGTCTCCCCGAGCCGCGCCCGCTGCTTGGGCGTCAGGTCGTTGAACGGCGCGAGGCTGCGCGTGCAGAGCTCACGGACCAGGAACTCGTCGGCGAGCAGCCACAGGGTCGACAGGTGATCGCTGTACCAGGTGACCGGATTGTCCGGCAGTACCCCGCGCTGGACCAGCCGCAGGGTACGGCGGGCCCACAGCAGGGAACGCGGCGCTTCGGTGAGCCGCACGGCGGGTCCGATCACCGCCCGCCAGCCGGGAAGTCGTTCCGCGAGATCCTTCAGGTGTTTGTCGGGGTCGCCGGTGACCAGACAGGGCTTCGGGCCCTCGAAGTCGACCAGGACGTCGGCGTCCAGATCGGCGCTGTCGGAGTCGAGAGGACCGTTCCGGCGTTCGAGCGCGACGACCGTGACCTCGGGGGGCAGCGCCCACTGGGCGTTGGCGGCATGGGACGCGATCGACTGCGGTGAGGACGGCGGATCGGAGAGCATGAGTTCGAGCAGCCTGCGCCTGCGTCTGGCCCTGGTGCCGGCGGCCCGCTCCTGCGCGGCCGTGTAGCCCTCGATGGACAGGGCGGAAATTTCGTCCACGTAAGCGAAAATCGCTTCGGCCGCGGTGCAGAGGAGATCGGCGTCCGCTCCGATCGCCTGCCCGAATTCCGAAACGTGCCGCCAGGCGACGCGACCGCCGACGCGGTAGGCCGTCTGCAGGCAGTCGAGACTGCGGCCTTCCTTGAACTCGACCTTCCCGAGGTGACGGAAGACCGCCGACCACTTGTCGAGTGAGGCCGTCCCCTGACCGATGGTGTCGAGGCAGTGCAGGATGGCCTGCCGGATACCCTGTGTGATGGTCTGTCCGAACGCGCCTTCCAGTGGCTGCGCGTATTCGGGGACGGCTCGTTGTACCTCCTGGAGGATGGCTCGGGCCAAGGGGTCGGCGCGCGGCCGGAACCGCTCGCCCAGTTCCCTCGGCAGTGACGCCCACAGTCCATTCGCACCGGTGCTGCGCACAGGTCGGTTCTCCACAGGGGTTCTCGGTGCCGGCGTGAAGGCGCGCGGTCGTTGGACCGGACCCGGTGGCTGGCGGTGCGGGGTGGCGGGATGACGCACGTCGGGGTCAGGCCGTGCGGTCCGCAGATCGTGCCGCGAGAACCCGGTATCCAAGTCGGTCATGTTTTTATCCTTGTTAGCAACAAAATCAGCCTCTTCAACGGTGAAGCCGATCCAGATTTTGTGGCTCACGCAACATAAAATCCGGCCGTGACGAGTGTCAACGGCTGGCGGGGCCCGGATCGGCCACCTGGATGGACTACACCCGAACGGGTGGTCCGATCCGGCGGTGGGTGACATTTAGGCGCGCCTGAGATGGGGCCCAGGTGACAACTTTTCCGGGGCCTTCCGCGGGGTCGTCACGCGGTTTTCGACCCCGTTCGCCGCCTCGCTCGCCTGAACGAGGACCGCGACGACCTCTTCGAGGGTCAGCCGGGCGGGTTCCGTCTCGTCGAGGAAGCGTTCGATCTCCGCGCCGAACCGGGCCGGGTCGGCCACATGTGGAAAGTGTTTCGCATTTTCGAACACCGTCAAGCGGCTACCCGGCAGCAGTTCTGCCGTCTTTCGGCCGTGTTCGACCGGGATGAGCGGGTCGTGCGCGCCCCAGACAACCAGCGTCGGCACCTGCTCGGCGAGATAGAGCTTGTCGACGGCACTCGCGCGCTGGCCGCGGAGGTCGATCAGGCTGCGCGCGATGAAGAGGAACGCCCGCCGTCGTCCGGTGTCGGACAGTGACGAAAGATGCCGTGTCAGCTCCTTGGTCTCCGGTGCTAGTTTCCCGCCGAGCCTGCGGCAGCCGGCGGCGATTCCGCGGGCGATCGCGACGGTGGCCGGGTTGACGGCGGCGGAGAGGGTCGCCCTGGCGCCCGGCAGCGCCGTCGCGCGCAGCACCGCGGTCACCTGCGGGCCGAGTCCGGCGCTGCCCACGAGCACCAGCCGGGCGCACATCTCCGGGAACTGGTAGGCGAACTGCATCGCGATCCCGCCGCCGAGGGAGTGCCCGGCGATGGTCGCGCGACGATTCCCGGTGAGGGCGAGGACGTCACGGACCACGCTGGCCATCGCGCCGAGGCCGTAGTCGGCCCGGGGCGCCCCGGAATCGCCGTGGCCGGGAAGATCGGGGACGAGGACCCGGCGGCCGAATCCGGTCCGCTCGAAGTGGTCGAGCAACGGGACCCAGGTCTGTCCGCTCCCGGAGATCCCGTGCAGCAGCACGAGTGGCTCGCCTTCCTCGTCCGTTGTGGACGGCAGGTATTCCCGCAGCCGGATTTCCTGCCCGTGCAGGGTCAGTGTGCGCGCTTCGAGGGTCATGTCCCGCCTTTCCGTTGTCAGGCGTCAAAATAACGTGAGGAATGCCGGGTTCGTCAGCGTGTCGCTGGACACGTCCGCCTATTGCGTCCAGGGTGACAAGAATGTCGGCGTCGACCCCGAGTCGGATGCTAAAACCCGTCGACCGGAACATTTACGCATCGACATTTTCCGACCGCACCGGTATTCAGGAAAGCGTCCGTAAACACCCGTAACCACGGAGAAAAGCATGGATGCGACGATGCCCCGTGCCGGATCGGCGGCCGTTCACTGATGGCCTGCCGGGCGGACTTCCACCTGGACCAGCCGAGGGTGAAACGCGCTCGCCGCGGTTTGCGCTGGGTGCTTCCCACCGTACGGCCACCGGAACGGCGGGTCCGGCGGGTCAGTTCCCTGGTCCACCTTCGTCGCGGCGGTGGGCGCGCATGAGCCGCTGGGCGCGCAGCGCCAGCTGCATGCCCAGCCGGTCGTCGGCGTCCTTGAGCCGGTCGCCGAACAGTTCTTCCAGTTGCCGCAAGCGGTTCCGTACGGTCTGCGGATGCACTCCCAGCCGGTGCGCGATCTCCGGTGCCCCGCCGCGGGTCTCCAGCCACGCCAGCAGGGTTTCGCCGAGCCGTTCCTGCTGCTTCTCGCTCAGCGACGTGAACGGGTCGAGGCTCTGCTTGGCCAGTTCGGCGCCGAGGAAATCCTCGGCGAGCAGCCACAGTGTGGCGAGATGATCCCGGCACCAGATGATCGGCCCGGGAGCGTCCTCGCTGGTCAGCAGTAGCGCGCGCCGCGCGGTGCGCAGGGCGGCCGGGGCGTCGGCGAGCGGTACGACGGGAGAGATCGCCACGCGCCAGCCGTCGAGTGCGCCGCCCAGCGCCGCGAGATCGGTGTCGGGATCCGCGGTGAGCAGGTACGGCTCGGCGGCGTCGAGGTCGCGCAGCACGTCGTCGTCCAGGAGGTGGGTGGGGAATTCGCCGGCGCCAGGAGCGCGCTGGAGCGCGACCATGGCCGCGGTTCGCGGGACCCGCCACCCGGCCCCGTTCGCCAGGCTCGCGATACTGGACGCGGACCCCTCCGGCGCCTGCGCGATCAGTTCGAGCAGACGACGGCGCCGGAGCGGGGCGGCGCCCGCGGCCTTGGCTTCGGCCTCCTGGTAGCCCTCGATCGTCGTGGCGCAGAGTTCGTCGACGTAGACGAAGACGGACTCCGCCGCGAGCGCGACGACGTCGGGACCGACACCGAGCCCGCGCACGATGGGCCGCATCGCGCGCCATGCCGCACGGGCACCGATCGTCGCGCTGTCGTGCAACGGTTCCAGGCCGCGGCCTTCGGTGAACTCGCTCCGTCCGCGCAGGCGGTAGAAGTCGATCCAGCGGTCGTGCGGGACCACCGGATCGCCGATGCAGTCGACATAGTGCCGCACCGCTCGTTCGCAGGAAACGACCAGGACGCGGCCGAAGACACCGCGCAACGGCCGTGAATACGCGGCGACCGAGCGTTGCACCTCCTTGATCATCGCGGCCGCGGCGTGCCCGGTATACGGACGCAGTTCTTCGCCGAGCGAACGCGGCAGCGTCGCCAGCATGCGAAAACTGCGGTACTCGACCACGAAGACCCCCTTTGCTTTCGACGAACCGGGGCGACGGGAAACGTGAATCCCTTTGCACGACCACGTCGGATCGACGGGAACGGTGCCGGGAGTGTTTCTACTCGGTCGGCCGACGGCGTGTACCACGAATGTGACGTTGAATTGTCAACGGAAAGTCGTGCCCGTCCCACGGACGGCGTTTCGGTGTGGCGGCTTTTGACACGGATGTGGCGCCGGTCCTACGCTCCGTGCATTCGAGTGCGCCGGTGGCGCGCGGACGAAAGGGAATGGGTGCCCGGAATCGTCGGCAAACTTCCGAGCGGGGGAAAACACACGTGAGCTGGCAGCCCGTTGGTTCGTTGTGGGCACGCCTGCCGAGGGAACTCGGCGACGCCCTCCGGCCGCGGATCCCGGCGATCGCCGGGCACTGCGTCGACGCCGTGGCGGCCGAAATCGCCGAATGCGCCGAAGTCTTCAGCGACAGCGACGCCCGTGCCGCGGCCGTCGAGCTGACCCGGCGCAGCGTCGAACGCGCCATCGACCGGGTCGGCGTCCCCGAACTGCTGCAGAACGATCTCTTGGCGGACTTTCGCGAACAGGGCAGGCTCGCGTTCCGGCAAGGGCTCAGCCGTGAGGCCGCGCAGGCGGCGTTCCGGGTCTCGAGCCGGGTGCTGTGGCGTTCGATCGTCACGGCCGGCCGCCAGTTGCGGCTGTCCGGCGACGTCCTCTACGGCGCGGCGGAGTGCTTGTTCGGCGACGTCGTCGAAGTGACGATGGCGCTGACCGAGGGCTACAACGCGGCACAGGCCGAGGCCACCGGGCCCGCCGAGCAGCGGGCCAGGTTGTTCCGGCTGCTGACCGGCGGCGCGGGCTACACCCAGGCTGACGTCGGCGCGCTCGCCGTCGCGATCGGCTGGCGGATCCCGGCCCGGATCACCGCGGTCGTCTTCACCGCCGCGCCAGCAGCGCCCGCGTTCCCCTCGGGGCTGCTGCCTTCGGCGGCGCCCGCTGATCTCGTCTCGGACGCGCCCGGTGCGCTGGTGGCCTGCCCCGAAGCCGATCTCGGTGGTCTGCGGGAACTGCCTTCCGGCTGGTCGGCCACGGTCGGGGTGTCCGTCCCGGTGGCGCAGGCCGGCGAGTCGTTCCGGATCGCCCGCCGCGCCTCCGAACTGGCACAGCGTGGGATGATCACCACGGTCGGCCCGGTGCTGTGGTGCGAGGAGCACATCACCACGTTGCTGTTGCTCGCCGACGAGTTCCTGCTGGACAGGCTGGCCGGAGAGGCACTGGAACCGTTGTCGGGGCTGGCGCCGAGGCAGCACGACGAGCTGGCGGCGACCCTGCTCACGCAGGTGCAGACGCGGGGGAGCGCGCCCGAGATCGCCCGGCAGCTGGCCGTGCACCCGCAGACGGTGCGGGCTCGCCTGCGGCGGCTCACGGAGTTGTTCGGCGAGCGGCTGGACGACCCGGATCAGCGGCTGCGGATCGAGCTGGCCTTGCGCGCGGAACGGCTGCGTCCCGCGGACGTCTGAGCGCGGTGAAGGCCTCCTTGAAGGAATCAGAGTCCCTCAAAGAGGCCTTCACGGCATTGGCCCGCGCTGACGGGCGCCCGCCTCTGGGAACACCCAGCGGCGGTAGCCCCACCAGCGGAACGCCGAACCCGCCGCGGTGCCGATCAGCATCCCGCTGACGAAGTCGGCGATCTCCTGCGCGAGAAAGCCGACTTCGGGGACTTCCAGCCGCAGGACGTACCGCGAGATCAGCGGCGGGCACAGGTTGATCGTGACGGCGATCGCGTTGACGGCGAAGAACAACGCCGCCTCGTGCAGGCGAGGCCTGCCGCCGCGGGTGTGGAACGCCCACCGCCGCGAGAGCAGGTAGGCGAAGGCCGTCGCCACGACGGTCGCGATGGCCAGCGCCGTGACCGGTTTGGTCTGCAGGACGGTGAGTTTCAGCCCGTAGTTGGTCCCGAGGGTGAGGCCGAACGCGGCGAGCCCGACGGTGGCGAAACGAAGCAGCTCGCGCCGCTTCCGCGCACCGCCGGGCGCCACTTCGTCCACAAAGGACTCAGGGGCGGTTCTGAGCACCGCGGGCTCAGCAGTTCGACGTCGCCGGGGTGCCCGCGACCCGGTCCTTGAGGAAGGCGAGCACGTCGGCGTTACCGGTGTAGACCGCCGTGATGTGGTCGGTGTCGAAGGTCTTCCAAGTCGTCTTGACCCCGGCGGCGCAGTAGGTCTTGTGCAGCGCGTCGGCCTGTGCGAACTGCACGAGCTGGTCGCCGGTGGCGTGATAGAGGAACAGCGGGGCCTTGATCGGGGTGCCGCCGAGCTTGTTCTCGTTGAGCCGCTTGACCCATTCCGGCCGCACGTAGCCGGCGCTGGTCGTGTAGTCGGCGATCTTCTGGTTCGCGTAGGTGGTGAGCAGTTCGAACGTGCACGCGCTCTTCTGCATCTCCGCCAGTTTCGCGCGGCCGTTGTCGCTGAGGAACGAATCCAGCTTCAGCTCGGGGTAGGCGTTGTCCAGCCCGACGAGGGCGTAGGCGAAGACACCGAAGCCGAACTTCCCGTCGAGCTGCAGGGTGACCTGGACGAGGTCGGCGGGGACACCGCCGGCGGCGACGCCGACGAGGTTCAGTTCCGGGGCGTAGGTCGGATGCAGTTCGGCGGCCCAGGCCGCGGCCCCGCCACCCTGCGAGTATCCGCGGAAGAGCACCTTCGCGTCGGCGGACAGTTTCGCCTCCGGCAGGCGTTGTGCGGCGCGGACCGCGTCGATCACCGCGGGGCCTTCCGAACGCCCGACCACGTAGGTCGTCTTCGGGTCTTGGCGGTAGCCCTCGTAGTCGGTGAGCGCGACGGCGTACCCGGCGTCGAGCAGGTCGTCGAGACCGGACTGCTCGTAGAACGCGCCGATGTCGATCATCTTCGACGGCGTGCAGCCGAACGCCGGGCCATGGGTGCCCGCGGCGAAGGAGACGATCGGCGCCTTCGCCGGATCGGCGTTCTTCGGCACCAGTACCGTCCCGGTCACCGCGTCCGGCCGCCCGAGGGCGTCGGTGGACAGGTACATCACCTGCCAGGCGTTGACGGAATCCTTACGTGGTCCCGCTTTCGAGACGCGCGAGCGGATGATGTCACCCGGCTTGCCCGCCGGGAGCGGGGACGGCGGGGTGTAGAACGAGTCGTCGGACGCCGCGGTGGCGGCGGAGTTCGCCGGGGTCACGCTCAGTGCGGTCAGCACACCGGCGGACAGGACGATCGCCAGCGCGGCGGCGAGCGTCCGGCGGGAGGGGCGGGGGAACGAGATCGGCACGGCCGGGCCTCCAGAGAGCGCGGGACGAGGGACGGTCGTGAGTGATTCAGGTCGTTCTAACGACCCGGATCACTCACGACATGCCGTAGACCTGGCGGCAGGTCGAGGATTCGGTGAAGGCGAGGTTGAGTTCCGAGTTGGCGCGCAGGTGCTTGATCGGGCCCTCCGGCTCGCTCAACCCGCTCATCGTGGTGTCGGCGTCGGCGACGACCTTCTCCAGGCTGGCCTTGTCGGTGACCTTCGCTTCCTGCATCTTCGCCAGGGTGGCCGTCACCTTCGACTTGGTCTCGTCCAGTGTGGTGGTCGCCTTGTCCACGGCGGACTGTCCATCCGGGACCGGCGGCACACCGGCGTTGCGGATCCCGCCCGCCATGTCGTCGAGCGCCACGGTGAGGGAGTTCAGGAAGCCCACCATGGCGGTCTTCGCCCCCTGCGGGTTGTTGGGGTCGAACGCGGGCGGCTGGGACAGCTTCGCCGAGCCCGCCGCGACTCCGGAGCACACCTTGTCCGCCCAGGCGAGCGCGGCGGGGTCGGCGTGACGGCCGGCGTCGGCGGGATCGTCGGACCCGCAGGCGCTCAGCAGGACCGCCGAGGCGGTCACGGAGACGGTGGCGAAAGCGATTCGCGCTGCCGTGCGGCGCATTCTCTTCATGGTTTCCCCGTCGAATTCGGCGAAAGAGGGCCGGTTGCGGCACGTGCGGCGGGAAATCCGCGCAGTCTGCGGTGACCGGCTTGCTGAACAGCGAGGTTACTCACGAATGATTCCGTCAGGCAAGCAGGTCGCCGGGCGAGAGAAGCGGGGAAAGCGGTGATTGGCATGCGCGAGATAGTTTCGATCCGTGCGATTGTCACCCGCGTCAGCAGTTCTCGCGACAGCCTCAAGCGGCTCTGTGCTGGGGAAACCCATGTGCCGCTACTAGGAACCGGACGAACGCACCGTGCCAGCGTGACAATTTACCGGCGACGCGTCAACTTTTCCGGGGAAGCCCTTGATAGCGGCGTGGAAGCGTCGTTAGTTTACTGTTCGGTTGCGATCCGTCAGACATCGTCGCTACCCGGAGAATTCTCTCGGGCCGATATTCATTGCTCTGGGGAATTGTACGCCGTTTCGTATCATCGTTGATACCACGGAAGGACGATCGTGAGTCACCGTAGAGGAACCAAGAAGGCGGTCGCCGCCGCCGCGGCCGGTGCCGTGGGGCTTGCCACCGCGGTACTCGTGGTCGGGGCACAGTCCAGTGCCGCCGACCCGATTTCGCTCCCGCTCAACTACCACTGCAACCTCCCGCTCGTGGGTTCCCAGTCGCTGAAGGTGGTGATCAACACCGATCTGCCGCTTTCGGTCAAGACCGGCCAGCCGACCGGCACGTTCGACATCAAGGCCGTCTCCACGATCAACGCGGACACGGTCAGCGGGCTGAACCTGATCGGTGCGACCACGCTGGACGGCCAGGCCATCGCGGCGGCGACCGTGGCGGCGCCGGGGCTCAACCTCCCGGTCAAGGTGCCCAACGACATCGCCAAGCAGAACATCCCCACCTCGGGCGAGATGACGGTCAACGCGGCGGGCAAGACGCCTTCGCTGACCTTCAACCAGCCCGGCGAGGCGAAGATCACCGTGGGTGACCTGCAGCTGAAGGTCACCCCGCGCAAGGCCGACGGTTCGGTCACCGGGATCACCCCGGACGGCACGATCGACGCGCCGTGCACGCAGGATCCGGGCCAGAACAACACGCTGGCCACGATCAAGATCGGTGACGGTCCGACCCCCACCGGTACGACCACCACCACCCCGCCGGCGTCCAGCACCACCCCGCCGCCGAGCTCCACCACGACCCCGCCGGGTACCACCACCCCCGGTGGCGGCGGGATCAAGTACGCCTTCGGCATCAAGGGCCAGACCTCGCTGAAGGCGCTCGGCAGCACGGCGGTGATCAACGGCGGCTTCGACGCGGACGTGGACCTCGCGTCGAAGACGTTCACCGGCGACCTGAAGCTCGACCCGTCTTCCACCCAGTTCAAGCTGTTCGGGTTCGTCGACGGCCGTTCGGAGATCAAGGTCGAGCAGGTCGGCAAGCAGACCGGTGAGCTCGTCGGCACCGGTTTCAAGGCGCACATCAAGTTCAACGTGTTCCTGCCGAGCGTGCAGGTCTTCGGGATCCCCATCAGCAGTGACCCGAAGTGCGGCACGGTCAGCCCGTCCACCAGCGAGATGACCACCGGACCGGACTTCGACCTGCTCAAGGGCGGGAAGCTGACCGGCACCTACTCGCTGGCCGCGCTGCAGAACTGCGGTTCGTTCAACGACATGATCAGCATGTTCGCCAAGAGCGACGGCAACACGCTCGATCTGAACCTCACCAAGAAGTAGTCGGGCAAGCCGGTCCCCGTCGCCTCCCGCGACGGGGACCGGCTCCGTTCCCGGTCGCGGATTCACCGACAGACAACCAGGGAAGGCGACCATGCCCTTTCGCATCAACGTCCGGATGCTGCTCGCGGCGGGCCTCATCGTCCTGCTCACCGCCTGTTGCCTGGTGTTCGTGGCGGTCCACAGCGCGGCGGCGGGCACGCCGGTCGAGAAGAAGCTGTCGTTCACCTGTCCGTTCCCGCTGATCGGGCTGCAGAAGCTCGACGCGGTGATCAAGGCCGACTTCGAAGTCCCGACAGCGCCCGGTGGCACACTCACCACTTCCGGTCTGGCCATCACCGTGACCGTGCCGGACAAGGCGGCGCGCGGGCTCAACCTCGTCGGCGCCACCACCGTCGAAGGCACCGCGGCGGCGGGCGTCACGCTCGTCAACGGTGACGCGAACCCGCTCCCGGTGCGTATTCCGCTGAACGTCGCCAAGACCGACCTCCCGCCGTCCGGCTCGTTCAGCACGGTGGCGACGGGTTCCGTTCCCACGGTGACGCTGGCGAAGCCGGGCAAGACCACGCTCACCATCGGTGACTTCACCACCCGGTTGACTCCGAAGAAGGCCGATGGCTCCTTCACCGGGATTGGTTCGTTCACGTCGGATTGCACCCTCGACCCCGGTCAGGACGCGGTCTTGCTCTCCTTCGACCTCGGCGGGACCCCGGCGGGACGCCACTACACCGTCACCGGGAAGACGGCGGTCAAGGCGCTGGGCGCCCCCGCGCCGCTGACCGGTGCGTTCGACCTGAGTGCCACCTCGGCCACGGTCTTCTCCGGCGCTCCGGTGTTCGACAAGGCGCACACCGACTTCCGGCTGTTCGGTTTCGTGCCGGGCATGGCCGATCTCGAGTTCGTCGCCGAGGGACCGCAAGGCGGCGACCTCACCGGAACGGGCTTCGTCGCCCGGCCGCGGTTCACCACCGTGCTGCCGCTCGTCACCCTCCTCGGCATGCCGGTCAGCAGCGGCCCCGGCTGCAAGACCTCGAGCCCGTCGACGGCGGAACTGCGTACCGGGGCCGGTTTCACGATGGCGGGCGGCGGCGCGCTCACCGGAGGCTACGTGCTCGCGCCGTTGACCGGTTGCGGCGCGTTCACCCCGTACCTGAGCACGTTCGTCCAAGGTGAGGGCAACACGTTCGATCTCGTGCTGACCCCGCGCACGCCCTGATCCAGGACACCTGTTTCCACCACCATCGCAGTAGTCGGGCCGACGGCGGGCTCGGTTCCCGGCGGCGGTAATCTTCCCCCGCGTCACCTCTCGGGACACCTGTTCCACCACCACCGGAACCACTGGTGAATCCCTGGGAGTGCCACGAAATGACGATTTCCGCGCCGGAGGCCGCCGTCCGCACGGTGGAACTGACCGTGTCGGGGATGACCTGCGCCGCCTGCTCGGCGCGGGTGGAACGCACACTGAACAAACTGGACGGCGTCCGCGCGTCGGTGAACTACGCGACCGAACGCGCCACCGTGCAGGTGCCCGAGGCGCTGGCCGAGGACGTCCTCATCGAACGGGTCCGCAAAGCCGGTTACACGGCGGAGATCCGCGGCGAGGAGGATCCGGACACCGGCTTCGCGCGGGTCCGCGATCTGCGCCGTCGGCTGGTCGTGGCCGCCCTTCTGGCGATCCCGCTGGGGAATCTGTCGATCACCCTCGCGCTGGTGCCGCGACTGCGGTTCCCCGGCTGGGAACTGCTCTGCCTGGTACTGGCCGTTCCAGTGGTGTTCTGGTCCGCGCTGCCGTTCCATCGCGCCACGCTGCGGAACCTCCGGCACCGTTCGTCCAGTATGGACACCCTGGTTTCGCTCGGCGTGCTCGCTTCGTTCGCGTGGTCGGGGTGGTCGGCCTTCTCCGGCGGCGCCGAAGCCGGCTACTGGATCGGCTTCGGTCCCACGGCGGCGGGCGCGGACGCGATCTACCTCGACGTCGCCGCCGGGGTGACCACCTTCCTGCTGGCAGGCCGGTACTTCGAAAGCCGGTCGCGGCGGAGCGCGGCCGGGCTGCTCGCGGCACTGGACGCCTTGGCGGCCAAGGACGTCCGGGTACTGCGTGACGGAGCCGAGCGGATGGTCCCGATCGGCGAGCTGGCCACCGGTGACCTGTTCGTGGTGAAACCGGGGGAGTCGATCGCCGCGGACGGCGTCGTCGAGAGTGGACTGTCTACAGTGGACGTCAGTGCGGTGACCGGCGAGCCCGTGCCCGCGGAGGCCGGTGCGGGCGACCGGGTCGTCGGGGCCTCGGTGAACCGGGACGGCAGGCTGGTGGTGCGGGCGACCGCGGTCGGCGCGCACACCCAGCTGGCCCAGATGACCGCGCTGGCCGAACGCGCGCAGGCCAGGAAGGCCGCCGTGCAACGACTGGTCGACCGGATCTGCGCGGTCTTCGTCCCCGCGGTGCTCGGCGTGGCCGCGCTGACGCTGGCGGGGTGGCTGCTCAGAGGCGCATCAGCTCGCGACGGTTTCGCGGCGGCCGTCGCCGTCCTCATCATCGCCTGTCCGTGCGCGCTCGGGCTGGCCACGCCGACGGCGCTCATGGCGGGCGTCGGCCGCGGCGCCCAGCTGGGCATTCTCATCAAGGGCCCCGACGCGCTCGAAGCCAGCCGTTCGGTGGACACCGTGGTGCTGGACAAGACCGGCACCGTCACCACCGGGAAGATGACCGTGCTCGCGTGCCGTCCGGCGGACGGGTTCAGCGTGCCGGAGGTGCTGCGGTTCGCCGGTGCGGTGGAGGCCGGTTCGGAACACGCCATCGCGGCCGCCGTCGTCACCGCCGCACGGGCCGAACTGCCCGATCTGCCTCCGGTGGAGCGGTTCGGCGCGCTGCCGGGACTCGGTGCGCGAGGCGAGGTCGAGGAGCACGAGGTCCTCGTCGGCAACACGCGGTTGCTGGCCGAGCGGGGGATCGGCGTCCCGGACGAGTTCGCGGCCGCCCAAGGAGACGGGGCGACGGCGATCCTGGTCGCGGTGGACGGCCGGATCGCGGGGCGGCTGGTGATCCGCGACGTCGTCAAGCCGTCGGCGCGGGCCGCTGTCGACGCCCTGCACGCGCTCGGCCTGCGGACCGTCCTGCTCACCGGTGACAACGAGGCCACCGCCCGCGCGGTCGCGGACGAGGTCGGCATCTCCGACGTCCGCGCCGGCGTCCTGCCCGCGGAGAAGGCCGAGGTCATCGACGAACTACGGGCGGGAGGCGCGCGGGTGGCGATGGTCGGCGACGGGATCAACGACGGTCCGGCACTCGCCACCGCGGATCTCGGGATGGCGATGGCACAGGGCAGCGACATCGCGCTGCGTTCGGCCGACATCGTGCTGGTCCGCGAAGACCTGCGGGTGGTCCCCGACGCCATCCGGCTCGCCGACCGCACCCTGCGTGTCATCCGGGGGAACCTGGCCTGGGCGTTCGGCTACAACGTGGCCGCGATCCCGCTGGCCGCGCTGGGGCTGCTGAACCCGCTGATCGCCGGGGCGGCGATGTCGCTGTCGTCCGTGCTCGTGGTGTCCAACAGCCTCCGGCTGAGGGACTTCGGCCGGGTGGACCGACGCGCTGAGTGACACTTACGGGTGGTTTTGTACCATCGCCCCGGACAAGGGGGGCCTTTCGTGAAGCCGTTGAACACCGGCGAACCCACCGGCGTGGGGCGTTACCGGGTGTTCGCCGCGCTCGGGGAAGGCGGGATGGGCCGGGTGCTGCTCGGGATCTCCGCCGACGGACGGCTGGTCGCGATCAAGCAGGTCCATCCGGGCTTCGCGCACGACCCCGGCTTCCGTGAGCGGTTCCGCCGCGAGGTCGCCACGTCGCGTCTGGTGTCCGGCGCGTACACCGCTCCGGTCATGGACGCGGATCCGCACGCGCCGACACCGTGGCTGGCCTCGGTGTTCGTACCGGGACCGTCGCTGGCCGAAGCGGTCGCCGCCGGCGGCCCGCTGCCGCCGATGTCGATCCGGTATCTCGCCGCGGGGCTCGCGCTGGCGCTCGGCGACATCCACCGCGCCGGGCTGATCCACCGGGATCTGAAGCCGAGCAACGTCATCCTCACCGGTGACGGCCCCCGGGTGATCGACTTCGGCATCGCCCGCGCCGCCGAGGGCGACTCGGAGCTCACGCACACCGGCGCGGTCATCGGCTCGCCCGGGTTCATGTCGCCGGAGCAGGCCGAAGGCAAGCCCCTGACCCCGGCGAGCGACATGTTCGCGTTCGGCGCCCTGCTCGTCATGGCCGCGAGCGGGACCAGCCCGTTCACGGGCACGTCCACGCCGCACACGCTCTACAACGTCGTGCACGTCCAGCCCGACCTGCGTCGGCTGGCGCCGGAAGTCCGGCAGCTCGCCGAGCCGTGCCTGGCGAAGAACCCGGCGGACCGGCCGTCTCCCGCCTGGGTGCTGGAGCGGTTGGGCCCGATCCCCCCGACGACCAGTCCCTGGCCGCCGGTGGTGCCGCACCTCATCGAGAGGCAGCAGGCCGAAGTCCAACGGCTGCTGAACCCGCCACCGCCGAAGCGGTCCCGTCGTGGCCTGTACGCGGGGCTCGCCGCGGCCGCCGTCGTACTGCTGGCCGGTGGCGTCGTCGCCGCGGTTTCGCTGAACAAGGACGACCCGCCTCCCGCCGTCGCGGCACCGAGCGCGTCACCGCCGCCGGACGAACCCGTCGCCACCCCGGTCAACCCGGATCCGCTCGGCCCGGACAACCTGCGCAAGGTGGACCTGTGCAAGGTGCTCGAAGGCCGCGAGGTGCCTGGTTTCGGCAAGCTGAGCACGAAGAACGGTGCCCAGTTCGATTGGTGCACGTATTCCTCGTCCGCGGGCAAGTGGCTGGACCTGCGGGTCGCCGGCGACCTCTTCGAAGCCGAAGCGGGCGGCGAACTGGAGGGGCTTCCTTTGGCCGTCAAGGGGTCCGGCGGCTCGTGTGAGGTGGCGGTCCCCGTCACCGGGCTGCTGCACACCAATCTCACCGCCCGCGTGGACTCCTTGTCCACAAAGGACGAGGCTTGCTCGGTGGCCAAGGCGGCCCTCGCCGACGCGGTCAAGCGGATCAGGGCCGGTGGCCACGAGCACGACCTCGCGGCGGGCACGCTGGCGCCGCTGGACCCGTGCGCGTTGGTCGGCCCCGCGACCGTGGACCGGCTCATCGGCCCGGTGGTGGAGACGATCCGCGAGCATCTGCACGAATGCCGGTACGACGCGACGGGCAGTGTCCGGTTGAGCTTCGGGCGGGGAGCTCCGCCGACGGAGGCGACGTATTCGGCTTACGCGACCACCGCCACCCTGGATCTCGGCGGTACCAAGGTGTATCTGGCGAGGTCGGACGATGGCGCCGCTCGCTCCACCTGCTCGCTGATCTGGCTTCATCGGTCGATCAACGACCGGCTCGGGGAGAACGTCGAGCTGACCGTCGGCACCAGCGGTGCGGAGAAGAACGCCGAACTGGCCTGTGAGAAGGCGAAGAACTTCGCCGGGGCGCTCATCCAGAAACTTCCGAAACCGTAGGGCCGGGATGGCGAGCCGGTCCGGTTGGTCGTGAGTGGCGATTCGGGTTATCGAGAGGTAAGGCAAGAGTGTCGGTTCGACGAGAGCGCGAGTTGTTACTCAGGGTGAGGCAAGGTGTCGTGTCCGGGCGCGGCGTACCGGTGACCGGTCCCGTCGGTGGACGGTGTCTTTCACTGTGTGGATTTTGATGCGTTAGATGACACAAAATCCACACAGTGCCGCACGACAGTCCCGGTGACGACCTCGACCAAGGACGAACAGCTCAGTGAAACCGTTGAATCCCGGTGAACCCCGGCAGATCGGCCCGTACCGGATCATCGCCGAACTCGGCGAGGGCGGCATGGGCCGCGTCGTACTGGGCCTCGCGCCGGACGGCAGGCTCGTCGCGGTCAAGCAGCTGCACGCCCAGTTCGCGCACGATCCCCGCTTCCGTGAACGGTTCCGGCGCGAGGTCGCCACCTCCCGGCTGGTGTCCGGTGCCTACACCGCCGCGGTCATGGACGCCGACGCGGAAGCGGAAACCCCCTGGCTCGCCTCGGTCTTCGTCACCGGGCCTTCGCTGAAGGAAGCGGTGGACGCCGCCGGCCCGCTGCCCGCCGGGTCGGTGCGCCTGCTGGCGTCCGGGCTCGCCGCCGCGCTGACCGAGATCCACCGCGCGGGGTTGATTCACCGGGATCTCAAGCCCAGCAACATCATTCTCACGAGTGACGGGCCCAGGGTGATCGACTTCGGCATCGCACGGGTGGCGGAGGAGGCACAGGAGCTCACCGGGACGGGCGCGATCATCGGGTCGCCCGCGTTCATGTCCCCGGAACAGGCCGGGAGCGGGCAGGTCACCGGGGCGAGTGACGTGTTCTCCCTCGGCGCGATCCTGGTCATGGCGGCCACCGGTCGCGGTCCGTTCACCGGTCCGACCGCACCCCAAACGCTGTATAACGTCGTGCACGCCGTCCCGGATCTCACCGGGGTCCCCGACGAGATCCGGCGGCTCGCCGAGCCGTGCCTCGCCAAGGATCCGGCGCGCCGCCCGACCCCCGACCAGATCCTGGACCACCTCGGCCCGGTGCCGCCCGGCGTGGCTCCCTGGCCGCCGTCCGTGCACGCCCGCATCCAGCAGCAGGACGCCGAAGTGCGCTCGGTGCTGGCGCTGCCGCTGCCGATCTGGCGGCCGCCGCCCAAGAAGATGGCGCCGCGGACGAAGAAGATCCTGTTCGGGGCGCTCGGCGCGGTCGTCCTGCTCGTGGTCACCGGGATCGTCGCGCTCGTGCTCTCCATCGCCGAGTACGCCAAACCCGAGAACCCCGGCGTGACGTCGCTGGCGGTCACCGAGGCGCTCAGTCCGGAACGCCTGCGCCTGGTGGACCCGTGCAAGGTCCTCGACGGCCGGTTCGTGCAGGAGTTCGGCACCCTGAAGCCGGACACGCGTTCGTTCTACCCCGCCCGGTGCAAATACACCGGCCTCAACGGCGAGTCCTTCGAGATCCAGCTCGGCGAGGGCATGAGCACCAGCGGTGCCGTGCGAACGGACCGGACGGCCGAGGGACTTCCGTTGCTGCGCAGCACGATCAGCGGCGGATGCGATTCGATCGTCCAGCTCCCGGCGGATCGGCGGCTCGGCGTCGTCGTCTCGCATCCGGGCCGGGAGGGCGACCCCTGCAAGGCAGCCGACGACATGCTGACCGCCGCCGTCACCCGACTGCGCACACACGAGGTCGACCGCCCGAGCGACCCGGCGAGCCTGCTGCCGTTCGACCCGTGCGCCGTCCCTGATGCCGCGGTGGTCGCCAAGAACCTCCCGAACGCGCAGGCCGGTTCGCAGACGCTGCGTATCTGCGAGTGGCAGGGCGGTGGCGAGAGGCTGACCGTCGACCTGAGCCGGGGCGCCTACGTGCCCGAGGGTTCGCCGGTCGACCTCGGCAACGGCGTCACCGGCGAAATCCGGGAGTTCGGGGGCACGAACTGCACCGTGACCTGGCAGCACCGTCCGCTGCCGGAGCGCGAGGCCGAACTCGTCGCCGTCCGGCTGAGCGCCAAGGATGGGAGCGGAAGCCCCTGCGACCGGACGAAGGAGATCGCCGCCTCGATCGTGCCGAAGCTCCCGAAGCCCTGAATCCGCCTGCTCGCCTGGGGTTCGATCGAGAAGGGGATCCCCTGTGCGGGCCCGGAAACGGGTCCGCTAAGCTGTCTTCAGTACGAACAACTTCACCACGCGCGTTTAGCTCAGCGGGAGAGCGCTTCCCTGACACGGAAGAGGTCACTGGTTCAATCCCAGTATCGCGCACCAGGTTCGCTTCCCCAGCGGACCGGAGTTCGTACGACGGGCGATTAGCTCAGGGGGAGAGCGCTTCGTTCACACCGAAGAGGTCACTGGTTCGATCCCAGTATCGCCCACATCGTGTAAAGTCCGCTGACTTGCGAGTTACCGCAGGTCAGCGGACTTTTTTTGAGCTTGCAGTCCCAAGTGGGCAGTCAGCGTGCTGAGGTGAATTGTGGTCGCCGGTGACGGAGGCCCGGAACGCGACCTGGCCCTCACCGGTGACGCCGATGGCCGCGTGACACTGTGGACCCGCGACGGCTACAGCGCCACGTGGGACAGCTCCGATCTTGAGCAGTTCAGCGTCGTCGCATCAGACTTGCCGATCCGCCGGGTGGTTCTGTGGCGCGACCAACGCACGATCGTCGCCGTCGACGACGCGGGACGCGTTACCCGATGTGCCTGGTCTCCTGAGCGGTAATGACGGTTCTATTAATAACCGTCATTACCACTCACGAGCCCGGGAAGCGATCGCGGCCAGCAAGAACACCCCGCCGGCCACACCAGCCGACACCTGAAGCCCGGCGGTGCACGCGGCCCGTGCCGCGTCGAGCAATTCCCCTGCCAACTGCGACGTGAGGCCCGAGGCGGCCGTCTCCGCTTGAGCGGGCCCTGACAAGGCGAGCAGCCGCGCCTGATCGGGGACGGCGTCCGGCACCGCCAGTTGTCCCGCGTACACGGCGGCCGCCAGGGAACCGAACAACGTCGTGCCGAAACCCGCGCCCAGTTCGTAGCCCGTCTTCTCCACCGCCGCGGCACCTCCGGCCTGCTCGGCGGACGTCGCCGAAAGCAGTGTGTCGGTGCTCGACGTCAGCGCGAGCGCCATACCCAGCCCCAAACCCGTCAGCCCGGCGCCGAGGAACACCGGCGAGGTCAGCGCGGCCGACCCCGTCGCCGGGACCACCAACGACACCGCCGTCACGGCGAATCCGGCCGTGCGGACCCTCGCGTTGCCGAAGCGTTCCAGTAGCGCCGGGGTCACCACGCTGCCGACGGCCGACGCGCCGAGCACCAGCAGCAGCCGGGCCGCCGCCGCGGTCGGGGACAGGCCGAGCACCACCTGCAGGTACTGCGCGAACAGGAGACCGAGCCCCACCAGCGTGCTCATCACCAGCAGCACCCCGCCGACCGCTGCCCGCACACCGGGCAGCCGGAACAGGGTCAGGTCCAGCAACGGCGGATCGGTCCGGCGCTGACGGCGCAGGAACAGTCCGATGAGGACACATCCGGCCACGCCGGAGACGACGGCCGTCACCCAGGAACCCGGCTGTCCGACGGCGAACGCGATCCCGAGGACGCCGCCCGCCGCGAGACCCGCGCTGAGCGCGTCCCACGGCCGCCGCCCCGGTGGATTCCGGGGCAGCCACCACAGCGCCAGTACCACGGCCGCCAGGATCACCGGCGGATTCAGCAGGAAAGTGGCGCGCCAGCCCCACGCCTCGACGAGCACGCCGCCGAGGATCGGCCCGAACACCGAACCGGTGCCCGCGATCCCGCTGCACACCGCGATCGCCGTCCGGCGCTGCCGCTGCTCCGGGAAGAGTTCCCGGAGCAGTGACATCGTCACCGGCATGATCATCGCGCCACCGCAGCCGAGGAGCGCCCGGAAACCCAGCAGTACCGGGACGTTCGGCGCGAACGCGCAGCCGAGCGACGCGACCCCGAACACGACGTACCCGGTGACCAGCACGCGCCGCCGCCCGTACCGGTCGCCGAGGGTGCCGAACGGCAGCAGCAACGGCGCGGCGGTCAGCGGGTAGATCGCCACGATCCACACCTGCGCCGCCGCGCTCGGCCGCAGCTGCCGGACGAGGTCTGGCAGCGCGACGTGCAGCACGGTCGCGTCCACCGCCACGAGGAAGAGCCCGGCGCCGAGTACCGCCAGCAGCGGCCTGGCGCGGACCGCCCGCTCGGCCCGGGCCGTGGTCACAGGAGCCCTGCCAGATGCCTCGCCACGACATCGACATGCGGCGGGTCGACCACCGACAGGTGATGGGCCTCGACCGGCACGATCTCCAGTCCCGGGCACAGTTCCGCCCAGCCTGCCGCGAGGTCCGTGCGGGAGTAGCGCGGCTCCATCGCGAGTCCGGCGGCGTACTGCTCTGTCGCCCGATAGAGGACGACACGGCCGTCGTAGCGGCGGGGCGTGCCCCGTTCCGCCGCCAGCGTGTCCAAAAAGGACTGACGCTGATGCCGGAGGACACCGGGGCTGAGCAATCCTGCCTCGGCGACCCTCCGCATGGTCAGCTCGATCTGCTCCTCTTCGGGCAACGGTGCCAGCTCCTCGTGACCGAGCCGGACTTCACGACCGTAGGTCCCTTCGACGTAACCGGTGAACCGCAGGAACCGCCGGGCGGACGACGCCCGCGGATCGAGGTCCGGTTCGGGGAGCGGGAGCATGGTGTCGATCAGCGCGACGAACTCGACCTCTTCGCCTTCCTCCGCGAGCCGCGCGGCGACGCCGTAAGCCAGCGCCCCGCCGAACGACCAGCCCGCCAGCCGGTACGCCCCACCGCGGTTCTGCGCCCGCACGAGCGGCAGCAGGTGTTCGACGCGTTCCTCGATACCGACACCGGGCACGCGTTCGAACCCGACACACGGCACCGCTGTCGGCAGCCGGTCCAGCAGTGGCCGGTAGACGGTGCAGGTGCTGCCGCCGGGGTGGAACAGCAGGAGGGGTTCGACACCGGCCTCGCCCGGGGTGAGGACGTGCACCGGTCCTCGTTCCTCCCGCGTGTCGAGGACGGCGCGGGCGACGTCGGCGATGGCCGCGAGCGAGTCGTGCCGCAGGAGTTCCGCGGCGTCGATCGGCGTGTCGAGTTCGGTGCTGAGCCCCTCGGCGATCAGTCCGGCCAGGCGGTCCGGCGCGGGAGTGTCGGTCAGCCGGACCTGCGTGCCACCCGCTTCGGACCCGGTGTGCTCCTGCCACAGGCGCAGCACCAGCCGGTCCGCCGCGTCCCAGGCACGGCCTCGTGCCGGAAGCGGATCCTCGTCTTCGCGCGGCGCGAGGTCGCGGTTCAAGTCGGCGAGGGTGGCGCCCCGGAGCACGCTGGCGGCGTCGGGTTCGGTGCCGAACTCCCGGCGGACGGCTTCGCGGATCCGGTTCGCCATCAGGGAGTCCAGGCCGAGTTCGACGAGCGGGACGTCGGCGTCGATCCGGTCGGGCCGCAGCCCCATGACGGCGGCGACGATCTCCGTCAGCCGGTTCCCGCCACCGCTTCGGACGGGTTCGGGTTCGGCCGTGCGTACCGCGAACGTCGGCGGTTCCTCGACGGCGGTGTACCAGTGCCGTTCGTGCCGCCACGGCATCGGCGGGACGTCGACCAGCCTGGCGCCGTCGTCCGGATCGGCCGGGGTGATCCGGGTGCCCGCGCAATAGAGTTCGGCCGCGGCGGCACCGAGCGCGCGGACCTCGTCCTGACCCCGGCGCAGGGTTCCGGTGACGACGGCGTCGTGGACGCCCTCGGCTTCGAGTGTCCGTGCCACCGAACCCCGCAGGATCGGATGGGGCGACACCTCGACGAAGACGTCGTGGCCGTCCGCGGCGGCGGCCGCCACGGCCTGCCGGAACCGCACCGGACGGCGCAGATGCGCGGCCCAGTACCCGGCGTCGAAGTCCGGCAACTCGCGCGGATCGGCCAGAACCGTGTCGTACCAAGGCACCGTGGGGCGTCGCCCGCCCAGTTCGGCGAGCGCGTCCCGGAGTGCGGGCAGGACGGGTTCGACGCGGACGGAGTGCCCGGCGACCTCGACCGGCAGCCGCCGCGCGGTCAGCCCGGCCGCCACCAGTTCCGAGACGAGCAGGTCGAGGACGGTGGCGTCGCCCGCCACGGTCAGCTGACCCGGCGCGGATTCGACGGCGAGTTCGATGTCCGGGTACAGCTCGAGTTCCTCCGGTGCCAGTTCCACCGCCGCCATCGCGCCGCCGGGGCCGATGGTGCCGAGCAGCCGGGCGCGGGTCGCGACCAGGTGAACGGCCTCGTCGGGGGTGAGTACCCCGCTCACGACCGCGGCGGCCGCGGAGCCCAATGAGTGCCCGATGACGGCCGACGGCCGGACGCCGAGCGCCTCCCATTGGGCGGCCAGCGCGATCTGCGTCCCGAAGATGGCCGCCTGCGTTTCCGGCAGTGGCAGGGGATCCTCGGTGGTGAGCAGGGAACGCAGCGATCGGCCGGTGTGCTCGGTGAACAGGTCGTGGAGCTTGTCGACCTGTGCGGCGAAGGCGGGCTCGGCGGCCAGCAGCCCGCGTCCCATGCCGGGCCATTGGGAGCCGTGGCCGGAGAACACGAACACCGGTCCGCCGGTGGCCCGGGTGGAGCCGGTGACCGCCCCGGCGGGCAGCGGATCGGCTCCGGTGCCGACGGCGCGCAGCAGTACCGCCAGTTCCGCGGTGTCCCCGGCGACGACGGCGGCGCGGTGCGGCCCGCCGTTGTCGCGCCGGAACAAGGTGTGGGTGACGTCGGCGAGGGAAACCGACGACGCCGCCGGTGATTCCAGCCAGTTCGCCAACTGGGTCGCCCGTTCGGCGAGGCGGTCGGAGGTACGGGCGGACAGCAGCCCGATCCGGACGTCGGCGCGTTCCGGCGCGGGTTCCAGCACCGGCGCCTGTTCGAGGACGACGTGCGCGTTGGTCCCGCCGAACCCGAACGCGGACACCCCCGCGGTGGCACGGCCGGAGTGGCGCGGCCACGGCGTCGCCTCGGTCACCACTCGAAGACGCAGGTCGTCGAACGGGATGTGCGGGTTGGGCGCGGCGAAGTGCAGCTGGGGCGGCAGTTCGTCGTGGGTCATGGCGAGGACGACCTTGATCAGCCCGGCGATCCCGGCCGCCGCCTCCGCGTGCGCGATGTTCGTCTTCACCGAACCGATCAGCAAGGGGGCGTCGGCCGTCCGGTCCTTGCCGAGCACGGCGCCGAGCGAGCGGGCCTCGATCGGGTCGCCGAGCAGCGTGCCGGTGCCGTGCGCCTCGACGTAGTCCACAGTGGAGGGATCGAGGCGCGCGCCGTGGTACGCCGTGCGCAGCATGTCCTGCTGGGCGACCGGATTCGGGGCGGCGAGGCCCTGCGACCGGCCGTCGGAGTTGACCGCGGTGGAGCGGATCACCGCGAGCACCCGGTCGCCGTCGTACTCGGCGTCCGCCAGCCGCTTGAGGACGACGACGCCGCAGCCTTCGGCACGCGCGATGCCGTCGGCGCCCGCGGCGAAGGTCTTGCAGCGGCCGTCGGCCGCGAGCAGCCCGGCCGCGGCGAACGCGGCGGTCGGCCCGGGAAGCAGCATGAGGTTCACCCCGGCGGCCAAGGCCAGTTCCGCCTCGCCGTCCCGCAGCGCGCGTACCGCGTGGTGCACCGCGACCAGCGAAGACGAGCAGGCGGTGTCCACCGCCATACTCGGCCCGCGCAGGTCGTAGATGTAGGACAGCCGATTGGCGGAGATGCTCCCGGCCGCACCCGTGGCCGTCCACAGATCCACGTCGCCGCCCGCCATCGTGAGATGCCCGTAGTCGTGAGTGGAGATGCCGGTGAACACGCCGGTCCGGCTGCCACGCAGGGAGGCCGGCGCGATCCCGGCGTGTTCCAGCGCCGCCCAGGTGACTTCGAGGAGCATCCGCTGCTGCGGGTCCATTGTGGACGCCTCACGCGGAGTGATGCCGAAGTGGTCGGCGTCGAATCCGGCGACGTCGTCGAGGAAACCGCCGACCACCGGCGCGGCGTCGGCGGTCCACCGGCCCGGCGGCGCCGTCCGGACGGCGTCCCGTCCGGACCTCAGCAGGTCCCAGAACTCCTCGAGGCCGTTCGCGCCCGGCCAGCGGCAGCCGAGGCCGACGACGGCGATCGGGTCGGTCCGGCGGCGATCGGTTCCGGTCGTTTCCGGTTCCGGTTCGGTGCCGCCGGTGAGGAAGCGGGCGAGGTGGTCGATGGTCGGGCTCTCCCACAGCAGCGTGGCCGGGAGCGGCGTGCCGAGCAGGTCTTCGAGGTCCGCGGCGATGCCGACGGCCTGGCGGGAGGACAGGCCGTAGTCACTGAGCGGGCGGTCGGGTTCGAGCCGGGCGGAGTCCACACCGATGTGCCCGGCGACGGTGTCGAGCAGCCAGCGGCGCAGTGCGGGGGTGTCGAACGACGGGTTTCTCATCGCACCAATGCCTTTCCGTAGTCTCCGGCGAGGTAGTGGCCGCGGCAGGCGGCGCGGGCGATCTTGCCGCTGGAGGTACGCGGGACCAGTCCAGCCGGGACGAGCACGACGTCGCGCAGCGAGAGGCCGTGCGCGTCGGAAACGAGCCGCCGGATCGACGCGGCGAGGGCGCGTTCGTCCGCCGTGGTCAGTTCGGTGTGGCGGCGGTGTTCGGCGACGATGACCGCGGCTTCGGTGTCGGTCCCCTCGACGGCGAACGCGGCGACGCTGCCGGGCCGGATGTCGTGGTCGGCCGAGGCCGCCGTCGCTTCGACGTCCTGCGGGTAGTGATTGCGGCCGTCGACGATGAGCAGGTCCTTGATCCGGCCGGCGATGTAGATCTCGCCGTCGTGGCGGACGCCGAGGTCCCCGGTGCGCAACCACGGCCACTCAGGGAGCCCTTCGTGGTCGCCGGTCAGCCGGGCGCCGAAGGTTTCGGTGCTTTCCAAGGGTTTCTGCCAGTAACCGCTACCGACGTTGGGCCCGTGCACCCAGATCTCGCCGACCGAGCCGTCTTCCAGCACGACACCGGTTTCCGGATCGACCAACGCGACGTGCTGGCCGACGGGCACACCGCAGGCGACCAGCTTCAGGCCGTCGTCGGCCTGCCGTGCCGTCCCGGTTCCGAGGGCGGCGCGGTCGAACGTGGCGACGCGCGGTGGCTCACCCGGCCCGGTGGTGACGAAGACGGTCGCCTCGGCCAGCCCGTACGCGGGGCGGGTCTTCTCCGGCCGGTAGCCGGAATCGGCGAAGGCGGCGTGGAACCGGTCGAGGACGCCGGGGTTGATCGGCTCGGCGCCGTTGACGATCGCCGCGACGCGGTCGAGGCGAAGCCTGGCGCGGTCCTCTTCGCGCACCCGGGTCGCCGAGTAGTGGAACGCGAAGTTCGGCGCGGCGCTCCAGCTTCCCTTGTGGTCGCTCAGCAGTTCCAGCCACCGCACCGGACGTTCGATGAAGGCCAGCGGATCCATCAGCACCGACCGCATGCCCATCGCCAGCGGGGTGATCAGGCCGAGGACGAGACCCATGTCGTGGAACAGCGGCAGCCACGAGACCGTGGTCCCCGTCGCCGGATCGATGCCGAGGCCGCGCACCGCCTGCGCGACGTTGGCCAGCACGTTCGCGTGGGTCAGCACCACGCCCGCGGGGCTGCGGGTCGAACCGGAGGTGTACTGCAGGTACGCCACGTCGTCCGGCGCCGCTTCCGGCGCGGGCCACGCGCGGGCGGGTCCCTCGTCGGGCTGGTCGGCCGCGAGGACGGCGATCCGTTCGCCGCCGGGCAGACCGGACAGGAACTCACGGACCGAGTCCTCGGCCGCGGCGGTGGTGACGACGGCGGTGGGGGAGCAGTCGGTCAGCACCGCGGCGAGCCGTCCGGCGTGGCCGGGCAGCCCCGGGTCGAACAGCGGCACGGCGATCGCGCCCGCGGTGATCGCGCCCAGGAAACCGACGACGTAGTCCGCGCTCTGCGGGCACAGCACGGCCACCCGGTCACCCGGCCGGACGGGAAGCGCGCCCGCGACGGCGTCGACGCGCTCGGCCAGCTGCCGCCAGGTCAGAGTTCGCCGACGCCCGGCGCGATCGACCGCGAAATCGGTGAAGGTCACCGCGGGCCGGTCGCCCGCGACGTCCGCCCAATGCCGGAGGCAGGCGGGGAGGGTGGGGCCGGCCGTGGCGGGCAGGTTTTCAGTAGCCAGGGACATGGCGTCTCCTCGGGGTTCGGCTGGAGGCTGGGGGATGGCGCGGGGTTCAGCGGCCGAGCGGTCCGGCGGCGTGCTGCCACGCGGCGACGGCGAGGGCGTCGAGATCGAGGCCGGTGGTCCCGGCGTCACGAAGCACGACCAGTACGTCGTCGGCGGCGATGGCGACGGTGCGCAGACGCAGTCCAGGCAGCTCGGGGGGCTGGCCGGGGAGCGTCAGGAGTTGTTGGTAGGAAAGGGTTTTCGCGCCGGGAATAACAGGCGCGGGGTGGACGGTGACGGTCGACAACGCGGTACCGGCCGCGTCGTCGACCGTCACCTTCGAGCACCGCGCGGCCTGGCCGGCCCACGCCGTCAGGTCGGGCGGGTTCGTCGTACGTGCCACGAGTTCGGAGACCTGCCCGCCGGGCACCGCGGACTGGAAGCCCTGCCCGGTGGCGTCGGCGCCGACCAGTTTGCCGTGGACGACGTCTTCGCAACCGTCGACGTCGATCCGGCTCTCCCCGCGGCCTCTGGTGTCCGAGGTGGACAGAGCGCGGGCCAGGTCGAAACCGTCACGCGCGGACGCGTTCGGGACGGTCTCCGGCGGAAGCAGGGCCGCGGGCGGAACGGCGGGAGCGGCGGGCGCGGCAGGCGCGGCCGGAGTGGTCGGTGTCGCGGCCGCCTGAATCGATTCTCCGGGCGCGCCGGAAATGGTGGCCAGCGCGGCGGCGGAGGCGACGAGCGCGACTGTGCGGCCCCGCCACTTCGGCGGCGGAAAACGAGGCGTGCGGCGAATTCGGGCAGCCATGAATAGCCCTTTCGGAAGGGTCCTGATGGGGGCGTGGTCCCTTCGGTGGGACGCGGGCGCCAGAGTCGCGTCAGCGGACGCCGAACTCGGGCGGCACGACGAAGGCTACGACGGGAAATCGAATACCGGAAGGTATCAAGAGAACGTAAATGTCCTTCGTGTACTACGGGTGACCTGCGACTTTCGTACTTTTCGCAGGTGTGCGAGGCAATCTGGTACCACCGTGCCACAGTCGCTCACGGTCCGTAAGGGACGGGTCACCCGGACGGGGGATGCGAGCGCATTTTTTGTTTCCCTGGCATTCACATTGTCCTCCCGGATTGTGGGCAGGACAATTGCCTGGAGAGTGCTCTTCCGCTTAACGTGTCCGCACCGCTTGATTTCATTTGCGAGTAATCGCCGTCACATTTTCGAGATTCGATCGAACGACCGGGACAAAGGATTACGTATGCGCGATACTTCGAGGCGGCTGCGGGCCGTCGCGGTGCTGGCGGCGGTGACCTGCTTGCTGCCGGGCGTCGCCACCGCCCCGGCGCGGGCAGAGAACGGTGTCCCGGACGCCCGCGCCGACGACGGAACACACGTCGTGGCCCAGACCACTGTGGACGGTGATCCCCGGATGCTGGACCTCACCGTGCGCTCGGTCGGCGTCGGGAGTTACGCGATGGTCCGGCTGATCCTGCCGTCGGGCTGGGCCGCCGAACCGGACCGGAAGTGGCCGTCGGTGTACCTGCTCGCCGGGGAGACGCGGCTGCAGGACTACCGGGGCTGGACCGCCAACACCGACATCCGGAAGCTCGCCGACGACTCCGGCGCCCTGGTGGTGATGCCGGGTTCCGGTTCGGCGGGGTTCTATTCCGACTGGTGGAATTACGGCAAGGACGTCGTACTCAATCACTGGGAGACGTTCACCGCCGTCGAGATCCCGCAGCTCATCGACCGCGGCTATCGCGGCGACGGCCGGCGGGTGGCGGCCGGGCTTTCGCTCGGCGGTTACGGCGCGGTGGAACTCGCCGCCCGGCGGCCCGGCGTCTTCCGGTTCGCCGGTTCGTTCAGTGGCAACCTCAATCCCACCGGTCCGTACGGCGAGCTGCTGACCAGCGCGATCGTCGCCTCGGCCCGGCAGGACCCCGAGGCGCTCTGGGGTGACCGGCGGCGCGAAGCGTCCCGGTGGGACGCGCACGATCCACTGGTGAACGCCGACCGCCTGCGTGGCACGGAGTTGTACCTGTCGACGGGCAACGGCCTGCCGGGTCCGTTCGACGGGAAGCTTCCGGTCGACGTCTTGCCCGGTGCGATGCTGCTCGAATTCCTTTGCTCGGGTCAGACGACCGCGATGGCGGACCGGCTGAACCGGCTCGGCGTCCCGGTCATGACGGACTTCTACGGACCCGGCACGCACCACTGGGCATATTGGCAGGACCAGCTGCACAAGACCTGGCCGCGGATGCTGCGCGCGCTGTCCGCGCCGGTGAAGGCGGGGGAGGCATCGTGACGCGTCCGTCCTTTGTGGTCACCGGGGCCTCCAGCGGGATCGGCCGGGCTTGTGTGGCCGAACTCGTCCGCAAGGGCGCCCACGTCTGGGCCGGTGTGCGCACTGACGCGGACGAAACCGAACTCGCCCGCACGTACGGCGAGGCCGTGACCGTGCTGCGGATGGATCTCCGTGACGCGGCGTCGATCGTGGCGTGCGGGAAGCAGGTCGCGGCGGCGGGACCGTTGCGGGGACTGGTGAACAACGCCGGGATGGCCCGGCCCGGTCCGCTGGAACACGTGCCGCTCGACGATTTCCGGCAGCAGCTGGAGGTCAACGTCACCGGTCAGCTCGCCGTCACGCAGGCGATGCTGCCCGCGCTGCGCGCCGCGTCCGCCGCCCGCGTCGTGACGGTCGGATCGATGGGCGGCCGGATCGCCGGGCCGATGGTCGGGCCCTATCACACGTCGAAGTTCGCCCTGGTCGGTTTGACCGACAGTCTGCGTGCGGAACTGGCCCCGTCCGGGGTCGGCGTCGTCCTCGTCGAACCCGGCGCGGTCGCCACCGCGATCTGGTCACGCGCCCGCGCCGCGGCCGAAGAGGTGCGTGCCGCGTTGCCGGAGGCCGCGCGGGAAAGGTATGCGGCGCAACTGGAGGAGGCCGAACGCAGCGCGGAACGTTCCGCGCGCTCCGGGATTCCGCCCGAGCGGGCCGCGCGCGTCGTCGTCCACGCGCTGACCGCCCGCCGTCCCGCGCCGCGCTACCTGGTCGGCCGGGACGCGCGGATCGCGGCCGTGCTGGCGAACCTGCCGTTCCGGCTCCGCTACCGGCTGACGGCGGCGAAGCGGTGAGCCGGCTCGTCGTCATCGTCGCGCCGGGCTCGCGGGGCGATGTCCAGCCGTGTATCGCCTTGGGACGTGGCCTCGCCGTCGACGGTGACCGCGTCCGGGTACTGGCCGCGGAACGCTTCCGGACGTTGGCGACCGGTCACGGCCTGGGCTTCGCTCCGCTCTCGGCCGATCCCAGTGAGGTTCTCGGCTCGGCGGGCGGCCGCGAATGGACGGAAGGAGGGCGTAACCCGGCGACGTTCCTGCGCGGCTTGCGAGGTGCTCTGGCACCGGTACTGGAGCGCCTGCTGGAAGATGTCCACAAAGGAGCGGAGGGGGCGGATCTCGTGCTCGCCCCGACACTGGGCTTCCTCGGCGCGCACCTCGGCGCTTCGCTCGGCGTCCCCGACGTCGAACTGCACTACCAGCCCAGTGTGCCGACCCGGGCGTTCGCGCATCCGCTGCTGCCGTGGGCGGCCAGGCTCGGGCCGGGCGGGCGATGGCTGAGCTATCACGCCGTCGACACCGTCGCCTGGCAGTTGCTGCGGCCCGAGGTGGACCGCTGGCGTGGCCGGTCGCTCGGCCTGCCACCGGCCGGTCGGCGTGGGCCCCGGCGCAAGGAAACCCCGGTGCTGTGCGGTTTTTCCGACGCCGTGGTGCCCCGGCCGAAGGACTGGCCGGCCAACGTCCACGTCACTGGGTATTGGTTCCTCGAGACCTCCGCCGGATGGCGGCCGGAGCCGCGTCTGCGGGACTTCCTCGCCTCGGGACCGCCGCCGGTGTACGTCGGTTTCGGCAGCATGCGCCCGTCCGAGACCGAACGGGCGTTCACCGCCGTCCGCGCCGCGTTGCGCCGGGTGGGGTTGCGCGGTCTTCTCGGTGCCGACGTCGACTTCGGTGACGACGATCTGCTGACGGTCCAGGACGTGCCGCACACGTGGCTCTTCCCCCGCACCGCCGCCGTGGTGCATCACGGCGGCGCGGGCACGACCGCGGCGGCGTTGCGCGCGGGTGTCCCGGCACTGGTCTGCCCGGTCTTCTCCGACCAGCCCTACTGGGGTGATCGGGTGTCCCGTCTCGGCGCCGGACCCCGGCCGCTGCCCTTCCGGGACCTCACCGCGGACGCCATGACCGCGCGGTTGCTGGAACTGTCCGGCAATCTCCTCTTCCGCCGCGGCGCGCAGTACGTCGCCGCGCGGCTGCGTGAGGAGGACGGGGTGGCTCGGGCCCGCGAAGTGCTGCGGGACGTCGTCAGCCGAGTTCGGTGAGATAGGTGGCGAGGCGGCCGAAGCAGGACTGCCAGCCGTCGACGTGGTCGTCGCGTTCCGCCACGGTCTCGAAGATCTCCTGGTGGAACGTCATCTCGGTTTTGCCGTCCCGGTCGGCGAGGACGACGGTGACGAGGGTGTCGTGCCCCCGCGCGCCTTCCGGCTCCTCCCAGGCGAAGCTGAAGACGAGCCGTTCCGGCGGGACGATCTCGTGGTAGACGCCCGACGCCCACAGTTCGGTCTCGCCGTCGCTGATGCAGGTGCGCCACCGGCCGCCCTCGGTGAGGTTGATCGTGCACGATTTGGCGGTGAATCCGGCAGGACCCCACCAGCGGGCGAGATGGTCCGGATCGGTCCACACCCGGAAGGCGAGGTCGCGCGGAGCGTCGAGAAGGCGCGTGATCGTCAGGTCGGTCATCGTTCGATTCTCTTCCGCGGCCTGGTCTATTCAACCGATGAGTTGAGCAAGGTGTCGGTTGAACCTTAGTGCGTCGGAGGGCTCTGTCAAGTGGCCGAAGCGGGGCGAAGTCGCATAACTGCTGGTCGGCTCCACCGCTAGAGCGGGACAAAGCGAACCGGCCGTGATGGACCCGGCGAGAGCGGCTCACGCGAAGGGGGCACACCCGGTTCTTGACTGTCCATAAGGGACACTTTGCGGGACAAATGTGCCCGGTTTGGGCAAGTTGCGCGGTTTCGGGCGGGCGCAATCAGGTCTGCCCCACCTCGACTCGTCCTTGATCAAGACCTGCGCACCGGCAACCGAGCGGGGAGGATTCCGGACGTCCAACGGCCGGAATTCTCCCCATTCGACCTGGGCGAACATGTCCGACACGCGACCGCCCCACCGGCCTTAAGTTCCTGGCATTGACCTTGAGATTCACGGACCCGCGGCCTGACAAAACGCACCCACAGGGTCGACAGGGTTCGTAAGGTCGCAGGATGACCTTGCGCTCAGCACTCTGGCTGCCGATCTTCGACGAGTTGGCCGACCCGGTGATCATCGCTCGCCTCGCCGCCGAGGCCGAAGAAGCGGGCTGGCACGGCCTGTTCGTCTGGGACCACATCCGCTGGAACGAGCCGGTGCGCGCGATCGCCGATCCGTGGATCACCCTCGCAGCGGTCGCGTCCGCCACCGAAAACCTCGTCTTCGGCCCGATGGTCACCCCGCTCGCCCGCCGTCGCCCGGTCAAGCTCGCCCGCGAAACGGCCACCCTGGACCGGTTGAGCGGCGGGAGGCTGATCCTCGGCGCCGGGCTCGGCAGCGACCGGTTCGGCGGGGAATTCTCGAAGACCGGCGACGAACTGGACGATCGCAAACGCGGTGAGATGCTGGACGAGTCGCTCGCGATCCTCACCGCGGCCTGGTCCGGCGAACCGGTGCGGCACCACGGAAAGCACTACACGGTCGACGACATCACCTTCCTGCCCCGGCCGGTGCGGCCGGTTCCCGTGTGGCTGGCGGGCTTTCCCGGGAAGCAGAAGCCGATGCGGAGGGCCGCGCGCTACGACGGGTTCTTCCCGGTCAACCTGCCGCACGCGGACGAGTTCGCGGAGGCGGTCGAGACGATCACCGCGCTGCGCGACGACGACAAGGCGCGGTACGACTTCGCGATCGGCGTCCCGGCGGGTACGGATCTCGCGCCGTACGAGCGGGCGGGTGCGACCTGGTGGATGGCCGAATTCCCGTGGGACGACCTGTCCGTCGACGCGGTGCGGGGCGTATTGCGGGACGGTCCGGCCTGATCGTTTCCGGCTCAGCGATCCAACGACACCTTTAACAACCCTTTACTTTCAGCCTCCCTTGATCAATACTGGGCGGCGAGGGGAGTACTTCCCAAGCGTCTGCCCGGTCAGTACGGACACTCCGCCGGTGTCCCCGGGAGGCCGCCCGCGATGGGTGAAGGAGACCTCGAACGTGATGTTCGAGGAGGCTTTGATGCCCGGATCCGTGGGCTCCGTCTGGCTGTGGTCGATCAGTATCGTGGTCCTGCTGGGGCTGCTCGTCGCCGATTTCGTGTTCACCCGCCGTCCGCACGAGGTGTCGATGCGGGAGGCCGTCGGGTGGTCGGCGTTCTACCTCGCGCTCCCCGTCTTCTTCGGGCTCTGGCTGTGGCTCGACTTCGGCAGCGGCCCGGCGGTCGAGTTCATGACGGGCTTCGTGGTCGAGAAGTCCCTGTCGGTGGACAACCTGTTCGTGTTCATGTTGCTGCTCGCCGCCTTCGCGGTCCCGCCCGCCGTGCAGCAACGCGTGCTGCTCTACGGCATCGTCGGCGCACTGGTGCTCCGGGGCATCTTCATCGCCGCCGGTGCCGCGATGCTGGCAGCGGGCACCTGGGCGTTCCTCGTGTTCGGACTGGTCCTGTTCGCCTCGGCGGTCAAGATCCTGCGGGAGGCGATGTCCGGCGGCGACACCGAGCGGGACCTCTCCCAATTGCGGTCGGTTCGTCTGCTGCGCAAGCTGATGCCGGTCACGGACGAGTATCGCGGTGCCAGCCTGACCGTCCGCGTGGACGGTCGCCGGGCCCTCACGCCACTGGCCGTGGTGGCGGTCGCGGTCTTCGCCACCGACGTCGTCTTCGCCGTCGACTCGGTGCCCGCGGTCTACGGCATCACCGAGGACCCGTACCTCGTGTTCGCCACCAACGCCTTCGCCCTGCTCGGCCTGCGTGCTCTCTACTTCGTGCTGCGTTCGGCGCTGGCGAAGCTCGTACACCTCAACCACGGTCTCGCGATCATTCTCGCCTTCATCGGGGTGAAGCTGGTGCTGCACTGGGCGCACGGGATCTGGCCGGGAGTGCCGGAGGTCCCCACCCCGCTCTCGCTGGCCGTGATCGTCGTCGTGCTCGCCACCGTCACCTTCACCAGCCTGCACGCACGACGTCGCGAGGCGGCCACGGCCGAGCGGGAGTGACCGATGATCACCGAATTCGTCGTCGGCCTCCTGCTCGAATGCGCCGTCGTCGTGCTCCTCCTCGCCGCGTTGGCGCTGGTTTCCGCCGCCATGCGGCCACCGCGCGGACCCTCGAGCTAGCCGTCAGGGGAAGCGCAGGACGGTGATCCCGGCCAGCACGAAGAACACGAGCACCACCAGTGTTCCACTGTGCCCGCCGGACGAACTGGTCACGACCTGCTCGACGGCACCGGTCAGCCGCACACCGCAGTCTGCGACGACGATGTGCTTGCCCGCCTCGATCCGGGTGAACTCGACCGGCGCGGTGAACGCCCCGGTGTCGTCGGCGTAGGCACTGCCGACGCGGTCGCCGTCCGAGGTCAGCGTGACGGCCTTGCCGGGCACACAGCCCTTTCCGGTCGCCGACAGCCGATCACCGGGCTGCACGCTCGGCCGGTCGAGGATCAGGTCGTTCGGGCCGGGCGGGGTGCTGCTCGGCGAAGGGAGGTCCGTCGACGGCGGGGGAGTGTCCGTTGTGGACGATGGCGTCGTCGGTGGCGTCTCCGGGGGCGGGGTCGTCGTGGTGACCGGGGTGGCTGGCGTGGTGGTCGTTCCCGGCCTGGTCGGGGTGGTCACCGGGACGGTCGGCTTCGTGGTCGGAGGCACCTTCGTCGTCGGTGGCACCGTGGTCACCGTCCCGGTCACCCGGAACGTCGCGCTCCCGGTCAGCGGCCCGCCGGTCCGCGCGTTCGTGCAGTTGCCGGCGACCGTGTAGCTGCCGGGCGTCGCGTTGCCGGGCACCTTCGCCGGTGTTTGCCCGCTGGGGATTTGCGGCGACGCGTCGGCCGACGCGAGTGCGGTTCCCGACCACGTGAAAGAAACCGGTCCTTTGCACGGGTAGAAATTCCAGGAAATGGTAAAAGAACTCCTGGCGGCCCCACTCGAAGGTTTCAAACCAACCGTGGACTGGTAAGGAGATTGTTGCGCGTTACCCGTGCCCACCAGGGAAATCAAAAACAGCAATCCGGTCACGACCCCGAAAACCAGCCGAACCACGATACGCATTGGGACGTCCCTCTCCGGTAGGTACTCGCTGTAGCATTCCGGACCGTCGGATATCGCGAAACAGGGGATACGCAAAATGGGACGTGTCATCGCGGCAGGGGTTGCGTTGGGTCTGTGCGCGATCCTCCTTGGCGCACCACCCGCCGATGCGGACAGTGGCAGGCTCGAGCTCGCGGTCACCCTCGACGACCTGCCGATCACGAACGCCACGGTCACGGTCGATCCGGCCAAGCAGATCGAACTCACCGTCACCGCCACGAACAGCGGTGGGACCACGGTCAAGGTCCGGAGCGTGCGGGTGTCCGGCGTCGCGCTGGCGCTGACGTTCTTCGCCTACGACACCACGGCCCCGTTCGAGGTTCCCGCGCACAGCCGGGTCACCCGGACCTTCGTGCTGGACATGGCCGACCTCGACGGACAGGCGATCGGCCTGCTCCCGTCGACGGTCGAACTGCTCGACGCGCAGCGTGTCACCCTCGGCGAGGCGGCCACGGTCGCCGACGTCCGCGGTTCCTTCTGGTCCGTCTACGGCGCCTTCGGTCTCGCGATGCTCGTGCTCACCGTGCTCGCGTGGCTGACCGCCCTGCTCGCGCTCGCCCGCCATCGCCTGCCGTCCAACCGCTGGCGCCGCAGCCTGCGCTTCCTGCCCGCCGGATTCGGCACCGGCCTCGTCGCGGTCGTCTCGCTGTCGGTGCTGCGGCTGGTCGCGCCGGAACCGGCGATCGAGATCCCGGTGGTCCTCGGCGCCGCCGTCATCGCGTTCCTGCTCGGCTACCTGACCCCGCATCCGGCGCCGGGGCCCGCCGACGACGAGACGGTCCGCTTTCCCGACGGCACCAAGGAATTCAACCGATGAGCGCACCCGCCGAGGTCGTCGCCGCACTGCCGCAGTACGAGATCGGGGCCGCGATCGGACAGGGCGGGATGGGGGTCGTCTTCGCCGGTGTCCACCGGTCGCTGCACCGCGACGTCGCCATCAAACAGCTGCCATGGGACGTGCTGAACCACGCCGTCAGCAGTGAGCTCTTCGACCGCGAAGCGCGCGTGCTGGCCAGCCTCGACCATCCGCATATCGTGCCCGTCTACGACTACGTGCGCACCGGCCGCGAGCATCTGATGGTGATGGAACGCCTTGACGGCGGCACTGTGCACAGCCGCTTCCAAAGCGGGGAAGTCGGCGCGGAGCAGGCCTGCGCGATCGGCTTGGCGATGCTCGCCGGGCTGCACGCGGCGCACGAAGCCGGAGTGCTGCATCTGGACGTCAAGCCGAAGAACCTCCTCTTCACCACGCAAGGCGTGATGAAGGTGGCGGACTTCGGTATCGCGAAGGTGATCAGCGAAGGCGCCACGCTCGTCACGCATGGCGGCGAAGTCCTCGGTACTCCCGCCTACATCGCACCCGAACAGGCGATGGGCAACGCGCTGAGCCCCGCCGCCGACGTCTACTCGGCAGGCACGGTGCTCTACGAGCTGCTGTCGGGGAAGCTGCCGTTCGACAACACGCGGGGCGCGATCAGCATGATGCGCCAGCACATGTTCACCGACCCGCGCCCGATCGACGGCGTGCCGGCGCCGATCGCCGCGGTCGTCATGCGCGCACTCGCGCGCGAACTCGACTCCCGTTACCGCGACGCGGAGACGTTCGCGGCGGACCTCGCCTCGGCCGCCACCACCGTCTACGGGCCCGGCTGGCTGGAACGTTCCCGGGTGCCGGTCCGCCACCTCACGCCTCGGGTGATCTCCGCGCTCAGCACGCCGGTCGCGGCGCCGGTTCCGGCCGGGGACGGGCCGACCCGGCCGATTCGCCGCGCCACACCGGATCCGACACTGTCGGCGACCCGCGCGTCGTTCGAACCCGAGCCCCGGCCCACCGGGAAGCCGGGCGCGGTGCTCTGGTTCAGGCTCGCCGCCGGGGTCGCCGCGATCGCGCTCGTGGTGCTGACCCTGCTCAACCCGGAACGGCTGCCGCACGAGGCCAGGCTCATGGCGCTCGACGGCGTGCTCCTCACCTCGCCGGTGGAGGTGGACCTCAGCAAGACGTTCACGGTGACCGGCGCGGGCAACCCGCAGCAGCTGAGCCTCGACCTGACGGCCGCGGGGATCCCGCTGGGTTCCGCGACGGCGACGCCGAAACCCGATGGCGACAGCTTCCGGGCCGATCTCCGGTTCCCGGGGCTCACCCGGTGGATCGTCGGCGGGGCCGTCACCGCCACGGTGACGACCGACGGCGTACCCCAGACGTTCACCCTGCTCACCCGGCAGCATCCGCTCGCGAGCGCGCTCGGGGCCGGCAGCCTGATCCTCGCCCTGTTCGCCTTGGCGTATCTGGAATCCGGGCTGCGGACGCTCCGCACCGGCCACCGCTGGCGGGGCGCGCTCGTCACCGGTCCGGTGCTCGGCCTGCTGTTCGGCGCCACGGCGTGGCTGTGTGCGACGGTGCTGCGCGCGCACGAGCCCGCGCCACTGTTCGGGGCGGGCTGCGCGCTTTCGGGCGCGGTGGCGGCCGGTTTCGTCGTCGCGGCCGCCCGGGCGCGACGCCTCCGGACCCGCTGACCAGGGGGGCGGCCCGGTTTCGCGGGCCGCCCCCGGTGTCCGGGGATCAGGACTTGCGGTGCTTGCCGTCGTCGTCCGTGACCTCGAACTGTTCCTTGCGGACCTTGCCGGAGACCGTCTGGTCCTCGGTGACGGTCTCGGTGCGGAGCCTAGCCCGCTCGACCGGGACGGTTTCCTTGCTCACCACCGGTTTCTCGGCATGCAGCACGACATCCTGCTCGTCCTCGCCGATCTCGATCCGTTCGCCACCCGGGTTCGTGATCGGTTCCCGCTCGATCCGCACCTCTTCGTGGCTGACCGGCACGGTGATCTGCTGCTCTTCGGTGACGACGTACTTGCGCAGCCGCACGTGGCCGGTCTCGACCTGCTCGGTGCCGACGTTCAACCGCTCTTCGGAGCGCGTCATGGCGTGCTCGGCGTCGCGGTCCTTCTTGCCGGTGCCGGCGTCCATTCCGGGCTTGCCGCGACCGGTGCCGCCCATGGCGCCCTGACCCGGCTTGGCGCCCGCGTCCATTCCGCCGCGGCCTCGGCCCTGCGCCCGGTCGTCCATCCGGCCGTCCGGGGACGTCCGCGGCATCGGCAACCCGTAATGCTTGTACAGTCGCGCGCTCTCCTCCATGGACAGATGGCCGTCGGCCTCGATGCGGGGCGCCTCCGAGACGGCATCCTTGTCGACGCGGACGTGCACGCCGTCCTTGTCCGCGTGCGCGCCCGAGAGCGGGACGAAACTCTCCTTGGTGCCGAACAGACCCGTCTTGACGGTGATCCATTCCGGCTGGTGCGTCGCATCGGCGAGGTAGACGTTCCCGACCTTTCCGAGCTTGGTGCCCGTCGGGTCGACCACGGCACTGTCGATGAGTTCCTGCGGCTGCATGGTCTTCGCCATCGATCTTGCTCCTCCCGAACGATGTTGCTGAGATGCCCACCGTCGGCCGGGAAAGTGATCATGGCAACCGTCGTGGTGCCCCTGTGGGTGACCCCGGAAAGTGGTGGTTTGAAGACGTGCGTACGGGCTAGGCCCAGCGTGTCGTAGCAGGTGGAAGCGGGTGCCCTCGCGGTGATCGGCGGGTGAAGGGTTGGCGCGAAGGTGTGATCTCCGGCCAAGTGCCTTCCGAAAATCGGATGCGCGGCCTCCGGGGCTTGTCCTACTCTCGCGACCGTGATGCAGCAACTGCTGTTCCTCTGAGGAACGACGCCTCCACCGGTACCGCGAGCCGCGGTACCGGAATTCGTTCTTCCTGCTCATCACTTTCACCGGAGGCAGTTCCTTCATGTCATCCCCTCTTTCGCCCGCGCCGCTGCGCGCGGCACACGTCCGCCTGTCCGGCGTCCATCTCTCGTTCGGCGGACGACCCGTGCTCTCCGGGGTCGACCTCGTCGCCGCCGCCGGTGACCGGGTCGCCATCGTCGGGGAGAACGGGCGCGGCAAGACCACCCTTCTCCGGGTACTCGCCGGTGAGCTGGCCGCGGACCGCGGCGAAGTGCACCGCGCGGGCTCGGCCGGTGTCGCCGACCAGCAGATCCCGCTCGGCGCCACCGACACCGTCGGCGATCTGATCGACCTCGAACTGGCCACCGTCCGCGTGGCACTGGCTCGGCTGGAAGCCGCCACCGAGGCGCTCACCGATGGCCGTCCCGGCGCGGACGACGCTTTCGCCGAGGCGCTCGCGGACGCCGAGGCCCTCGACGCGTGGGACGCCGACCGGCGGGTCGAGGTGTCCTTGGCCGCCTTGAACGCCGTCGACGACCGCGATCGTCCACTCGGGACGCTGTCGGTCGGGCAGCGCCACCGGGTGCGGCTGGCCTGCCTGCTCGGGGCCGGACACGCCGTGCTGCTGCTCGACGAACCGACCAACCACCTCGACGCCGCCGGGCTCGATCACCTCACCGAGCGACTGCGCGCCTACCCCGGCGTGGTCGTCCTGGTGAGTCACGATCGGGCACTGCTCACGGATGTGGCCACCACGGTGCTCGACCTCGACCCGTCGAGCGACGGCAGGCCTCGGGTCTACGGCGGTGGCTACGCCGCCTACGTCGAGGCTCGTCGAGCCGAACGTGCTCGCTGGGAGGCCTCGCACGCCGAACAGCTCGCCGAACGGCAGCGGCTCGCCGACGACCTGTCCGCCGCGCGAAACCGGCTGCGCGACAACTGGCGGCCGCCCAAGGGCACCGGCAGGCACGTCCGTGCCACTCGCGCGCCGGGGCTGGTCCGCGCGGTCCACCGGCGGCAGGAGGAGCTGGCCGGACATGTGGTGGCCGTCCCGCCGCCGCCCACCCGGTTCGCCATGCCAGACCTGCCGGAACGTCGCGGCTCGACCCTGCTCCGGGCCGACGGTGTGACGGTGACCGGGCGGCTCGCGCGTCCGGTCGGGCTGGCGCTGGACAGTGGCGACCGGCTCGTGGTCACCGGATCCAACGGCACCGGAAAATCGACGCTCCTGGCCGTGCTGGCCGGGGATCTGGAGCCGAGTACGGGCACGGTGACCCGCTCCCGGTCGGCGCGGATCGGTCGGCTGGGGCAGGAATCCGCACTGCCGGGCAGGCATACGGCGATGGAGCTGTACGACGAACAGCTCGCCAGGGCGGGAGAGCCTGGCCCGGGGTTGGGTGAACTGGGCCTGCTCAGCGGGTACGACCGGCACCGGCCGGTGGCCGAACTGTCGGTCGGTGCCCGGCGGCGGCTGGACCTGGCACTCGTGCTGGCCGGTCGTCCGCACGTGGTGCTGCTGGACGAGCCGACCAATCACCTTTCCGTCACGCTCGTCGACGAGCTGACCGTCGCGCTCGGGAGCACCCCGGCCGCGGTGGTGATCGCCACGCACGACCGGCAGTTGTCACGGGACACGGCATCCTGGCCGCGGCTCGCGCTCTGAGCCGTCAACCGCGGTGGGCGATGGTGTAGCGCACGGTCTGCGCCAGCACCACGCTCCCGTCGGGTTCACGCAGCGGCTCCAGCTCCGCGAGCACGGCGCGGCGGACGGCGTCCAGGCGGTCTTCGGGCACCAGTTCCCAGAACATCCGCTGGCCGTGCGACCAGGACCAGGCGATCCACCGCCCGGGGTCGGCGAACTTCACCGGATAGACGCGTTCCACCGACGTCACACCGGTGAAGCCCGCCGACCCCACAGCCTGGTCGAACCCCTCGATGGTGGCGAACAGCCCGGCTCGGACGGCCAATGTCCAGGCCAGCTCCGGCGACACGAACGGTTTGAACACCTCCCGTACGCCCGCCCACCGGGGATCGTCACCGCCGAACGTGGTCACCCCCAGCCGACCGCCCGGTTCGAGCAGACGATGCCATGACCGCAGACCGGCGACCGGATCCGGCAGGAAGAACACCACGAACGACGCGAGGACCACATCGAAGCCGGCGTCGGGCAACGTCGGTTCTTGGGCGTCCATAAGGGAAACCGAGGCGTTGGCCACCCGGCGGTCCTCGATGTCCTTCGCGGTGCGCTCGATCATCGCGGAGGACAGGTCGATGCCCAGTACCGAACCGTCCGCGCCGACCCGCTCGGCCGCCGGGAACAGCACCGCGCCGCGTCCGCAGCCGACGTCCAGCACCCGCTGACCGGGGGCGAGCCCGACCCGGTCGAGCAGTTCCTCGGCGAACGCGCCGAAGAAGTCGACGCCGAGGGCGTCGTAGGTCTTCGCCGTCCGGTCGAACAGCAGCGCCATCGCCTGCTGGGTGTAAGCGCTCATCCGCAGGACGATGACCCGGCGAAAACGGCTGTGTCAAACGACGATCCGGGATTTGTCACGTGGCTTCCAACGGCGTGCTCGTGAGTGGTGACGATGGTTCTAATGAGCACGTGAGTTCCGGCTTCAAGCACGCGAGATCCGGTTCTGAGCACGCGAGTGCGGTGCCACATTAGCCAGGCCACCGTCCCGCCGGGTTCGTCCATGAAGGACTCTGGACACTCAACGTCCCAATTCCTTCATGGACGCGGACACCAAGCCGCGGCTCCCTCAGAAGAACGCGCGCGACACCTGGGAAAGGACGATCAACCCGCAGATGATCAGGTTCTTGATCTTGTGGTCGACCAGGATGGCCACGAATTCGCGGATGGTGGCGCTCGGCCAGAAGTACCACGCCGTCGGCGAACCGATGACCTGGCCGTTCACCTCGGTCCGGCGGGCGATGAGGGCGGCGCGGAGTACGTGGAAGTTGTTCGTGACGACCGTGCACCGGTAGTCCGGCTTCCGCTGCCTCATGATTTCGGCGCTGAAGGTGAGGTTCTCGAACGTCGTCGTCGACCGGTCCTCCAGCAGGATCCGTTCCCGCGGCAACCCGGCCTCGACCAGGTAATCGGCCATGGCGTGGGATTCCGGCAGATCCTCGTCGGGTCCCTGCCCGCCCGAGGTGACCACCATCGGCTCCCCGCCGCGGTGGGCCTCGGTGTCCACGACGCGTTTGGCTCGCTTGAGACGGCCCGCCAGCAGCGGCGGCACCCGGTGCCCGTCCAGCAGACCCGAGCCGAGGACGACGACGAAGTCCACGTCCTTCTCGGTGCCGATGCGGCCGTAGACGATCGAGTACAGAAGGAAGCAGACGAAGAGGAACGAAACGTAGACGACGATTCCGTTGAGGCTGCCGCGGAGGATGTCGAGAGGTTCCCAGGCCAGTTGCGTGACCGTCGCGTTGAACGCGATCAGCGCGCAGATCCCGATCCCGGTCAGCAGCGACAGGACGTTGGCGGGTCTGCGCCCCTCGCGGCGGAGCATGGTGATGCCGTTGCAGATCAGGAAGACCGTCAGCGCGAGGACCGTGGGCACGATCAGCAGGATCAGGCCGACCGCGATCATTCCCGCTGCCGCCGGCGAAACCGAGGCGAGCAGCGCGATGAGCGTCACGCCGATGAACAGCAGCGCGAAGAAGAGATAAAAGCCGTTGCGCAGCCGGCGCCGATCGCGAAGAAAGCTCACCAGGAACGCCACGCAGCACACGGCCGCGATGGCGAAGGGGATTACGGCGGCCCTCACGAGAAACTCCAGCCTTCGGACGATGTCGGCACGCGGTGCGGCGGCATTGAATCACACCGCGGCCACGCCCCCTTTCGGAGTCACCGCGCTCGCTGCACCGGCCGCTCGTCCCATACCGGCTCGGCGGTCTCCCGTACCTTGCCGTCGGTTCCGAACACGAGGTAACGGTCGAACGACCGCGCGAACCACCGGTCGTGCGTCACCGCCACCGTCGTCCCTTCGTAGGACTCCAGCGCCTGCTGCAGCGCTTCCGCCGACGCGAGGTCGAGGTTGTCGGTCGGCTCGTCCAGCAGCAGGATGGTGGCACCGCCGATCTCCAGCAACAGGATCTGGAACCGCGCCTGCTGGCCGCCGGACAGCTTCTCGAACCGCTGGTCACCCTGCCCGTCGAGTTCGTAACGGCGCAGGATGCTCATCGCGGGCCCCCGGGTCCGCGCATGGTCGGTCCAGAGGATGTCGACGAGAGTGCGGCCGAGCAGTTCGGGATGGGCGTGCGTCTGCGCGAAGTGGCCGGGGACGACCCTGGCACCGAGCTTCCACCGCCCGTCGTGCGCGACGTCCTCGCCTGCCAGCAACCGCAGGAAGTGCGATTTGCCGGAGCCGTTCGAGCCGAGCACGGCGACCCGTTCGCCGTAGAAGATCTCCAGGTCGAAGGGGTCCATCAACCCGCGGAGTTCGAGGCCTTCGCAGGTGACGGCGCGGAGGCCGGTCCGGCCGCCGCGCAGGCGCATGGTGATCTTCTGCTCGCGAGGGGGAGTGGCGGGCGGACCGGCCTCCTCGAACTTGCGCAGCCGGGTCTGCGCGGCGTGGTAGCGCGACGCCATCTCATCGCTGCGCGCGGCGTACTGGCGCATGTCGGCGACGAGTTTCTTGAGCTGGGCGTGCTTTTCGTCCCAGCGGCGGCGTAACTCCTCGAAGCGTTCGAAACGCTCCGCGCGTGCTTGGTGATAGGTGTCGAAGCCGCCGCCGTGCACCCAGACGTCTCCGCCGTCGGGACCGGGCTCGACGCTGATGATCTTCTTCGCCGCCCGCGCCAGAAGTTCCCGGTCGTGGGAAACGAACAGCACGGTCTTCGAGGTCTCGCGCAGCCGCTCCTCCAGCCACAGTTTGCCGGGGACGTCGAGGTAGTTGTCCGGCTCGTCGAGCAGGAGAACACCGGATCCGCCGAGGAGCAGCGCCTCCAGGACCAGCCGCTTCTGCTCGCCGCCGGAGAGGGTGCGGACCTCCCGCCAGCGTGCCTTCTCGTACGGCAGGTTGAGCGCCGCCGTCGTGCACTTGTCCCAGACGACTTCGGCCTCGTAGCCGCGGGCGTCGCCCCAGTCGGCGAGAGCCTGGGCGTAGGCCATCTGGGCCGCTTCGTCGTCGCGTTCCATCAACGCGAGTTCGGCCTCGTCGACCGCGCGGGCCGCGGTGCGCAACGCCTCCGGTGACACCGAGACGAGCAGGTCCCGCACGGTCCGTTCGTCGCGCACCGAGCCGACGAACTGGGGCATCACCCCGAGGCCGCCGCTGATGGTCACCGAGCCGCCGTCGGGTTTGAGTTCGCCCGAGATCAGCCTCAGCAAGGTCGTCTTTCCCGCGCCGTTGGCGCCGACGAGCGCGCAGACGCTGCCCTCGCCGACCCGGAACGACACGTCGCCGAGTAGCAGCCGCCCGTCGGGCAGGTGGTACTCGACGTGCGCGACTTCCACATGCCCCATGGTGCTATCCCGACTGTCGGTGCGCGAACTTCGACAGACTGCCTTCGCCGGAGGACGCCCCGCAACGCAATATCGGTTTGTTCGGTAATGTCTACGACGTGGAACGAACCCTCTTCGGTATGCGGCTCAAGCTGATGCTTGCGCTGTTCCTGCCGGAGTTGTTCGTCGTCCTCCCGGTTGTCAGCGGATCCAACCCGTTGAGCCTGGCCACCGCGCTGACGGCGTCGGTCGCGGTCGCAAACCCGCTGGGGCTGGCCGCCACGATGACCGCGTCGCTCGCCGTCATCCTGTTCGCGCTCGCCGCGCATTTCCGCCTGGAACCGGCGGCCGCGGCGATGAAGGTGCGCGCCATCAGCCTGCGCGAACGCGCTCAGCTGTTCCTGAGCCTGCGCGACCCCGACGCGCGCGGCCGCGTCCGGCCACGGGCTCCGTCACGGGGCATCGTGGCTGCCTGACTTCTCCTTGTTCGAAGGTGAGGCAGTCACTCCTGCCCATACACCTTCAAACGACGGAGTGACCTGGTCATGTTCGATGTCTTTCTGTACCCCGTTTCCGCCATTCTCTGGTTCTGGCACAAGGTTTTCGGCACGGTTCTGAGTCCGGGCTTCGGCGCGGCCTGGGTGCTGTCCATCGCGTTCCTCGTCTTCACCCTGCGTCTCCTGCTGGTCAAACCCGCCCTCAGCGCACTGCGCGCGGGCCGCCGCACGCAGGCGCTCGCCCCGCAGATGCGGAAGATCCAGGAGAAGTACGGCAAGGATCGCCAGCGGATGGCGAAGGAGATCCAGAAACTCCACGCCGACAACGGTTCGAGCCCACTGGGCGGTTGCCTCCCGGCGCTGGTCCAGCTGCCGGTGTTCCTGTCGCTGTACTGGGTACTGCGCGACTTCACCCCCGGCGCCCAGTCGAATCACGTTTTCGATCGCGCCGAGGTCGAATCCTTCTTGAACGCCGGGGTGTTCGGCGCGAAACTCGGCAACTGGCTTTCCCAGCCGGCGGCGGAGCTGGCCGCGTTCGGCACGGACCACGCCCATATGTTCGCCGTGGGGATTCCGTTGATGCTGGTCGCCGGCCTGGCCACGTTCTTCTCGATGCGCTTGAGCATGAACAGGCAGACCGCGGCCGCTCCGCAGGCCGCGGGGATCGCCAAGCTGATGATGTACCTGGCGCCGCTCGGGATGCTGGTCTCGGGATCGTTCTTCCCCGTCCCGATCGGGGTCCTGCTGTACTTCCTGGCCACCAACGTGTGGACGCTGGGACAGCAGCATTTCCTCACCAAGATGCTCGACAGGGAAGAGGCGGCGCGGGTGGTCGTGAAGTCCAAGGTGACCGCCCCGCGCCCCGGACAGAAGCCCCGGCGGGGCTGAGGTCACCAGATGCGGACTTCGTATACCCGTACGGTCCCGGAGAAGCCGACGCCCTGCCAGTATCCGAGGGTCGGCGATTCGTAGTGGCCGTTGCGTTCGTAGTTGACCGTCACCTTGTTGTTGCCCGAGAAGACGTTGTAGACGCCACCGATGTTCGTCCCCGTGACGCCGGCGTTCGCGAAGCACCGGTTGGTACCCATTCCGTTGCCGAACGAGATGTCCAGCTTCACGAAATCGTCCCGGTTGCCGCAGGCGACCTCGCCGATGGCGACACTGCCTGTTCCGCGTTTCGACGTTGCCCGAAAGGCAGGAGGTGCCCGGGACGGCCAAGGCGGCGCGGTGGCGGGAAAGTCGGCCTAAGAACTGTTCGGTACCGGCGTGTCGGGCAAAGCGCGATGGGGAATCATCTCGCTCTGCCCGGGAACTGTTCCCGGGCGGGTGGGTGTTCCCGGCGCCGCGAGGCGCCGGGAACGCGTTCAGCGAAGCCGCAGGTGGCGGCCGGTGAGTGAGTCGGGGTCCTCGGCCAGCGCCGACGGCGTGCCCTCGAACACGACCGTCCCGCCGTCGAACCCCGCGCCGGGCCCGATGTCGATGACGTGGTCGGCGTGCGCGATCACCCGTTGGTTGTGTTCGATCAGGACGAGGGTCGCGCCGTCGTCCACGAGGTCGTCGCAGAGGGCGAGCAGACGGTCGACGTCGCTGCCGTGCAGCCCGGCGGTGGGCTCGTCGAGCACCAGGCGCAGGTCGTCCGCGGGGCCCGCGTCGGCGAGGTGGCGGGCAAGGAGGAGCCGTTGCCGTTCCCCTCCGGACAAGGTGTCGAGGCTCTGTCCGATCGTGAGGTAGCCGAGTCCGACCCGGTCCAGCCAGCGCAGCCGTCGCGCGATGGGGGACCGCTCGCCGAACAGGGCGGCGGCGTCCGCCGGGTTCATCGCCAGGACGTCGGCGATGGTGTGCTCGTTCAGGCGTGCGGCGAGCGCGTCCGGGTTGAACCGGGTGCCGCCGCACGCGTCACAGCCGGTTTGGACGTCGTCGAGGAAGGCCAGGTCGGTGATGATGACGCCCTTCCCCTTGCAGACGGGGCAGGCCCCACGGCCGTTCGGGCTGAACAACGACGGATGTCGCCCGGTCGCCTTGCCGAAGGTTTCGCGGATGGGTTCGGCGACGCCGAGCACCGTGGCGGGGGTGGACCGGATGCCGCCGCGCAGCGGAGCCTGCTCGACGACGACGAAATCGGGATGCTGCCGGGGGAGTTCGCCCGCGATCAGCGTGCTCTTGCCGGAACCGGCGACCCCCGAGACGACGGTCAGGACGCCGAGCGGCACGTCGACGGTGACGTCACGCAGGTTGTGGCTGGTGGCGCCGGAGATCGTCACGGTTCCTTCGGCCGCGCGGACGCGTTTCCGGAAGTGGAGCGGGGCTCGGAGGACCCGGCCCGTTTCGGTGCCGGTCGCGGCGAGTTCGCCGGGAGTGCCTTCGAACTGGACGTGACCGCCGCCGGTGCCACCACCCGGCCCGAGGTCGATGACGTGGTCGGCGGCCGTGATGACGGCGGGGTGATGCTCGACCACGAGGATCGTGTTGTGCGCGTCGCGCAGCTTGGCCAGCAGTTCGAGGAGCCGGTGCACGTCATGGGGGTGAAGGCCGGTGCTGGGCTCGTCGAACACGTAACAGACGTCGCTGAGCGCGCTGCCGAGATGGCGGACGATCTTGACCCGCTGAGCCTCGCCGCCGGACAGCGTCCGCGATTCCCGGGACAGGCTGAGGTAGCCGAGGCCGACGGAATCCAGCGCGTCGAGGCGTTCCCGGATGGCTTGCAGCAGCGGCGCCACTGCCGCATCGTGTACGGCCGCGACGGCCTCACGCAGTTCGCTGACCGGCAGCGCCGACCAGTCCGCGATGGATCGTCCGTCGATCAGGCTCTTCCTCGCCGCCTCGGCGAGGCGGGTCCCCGCGCAGTCCGGGCAGGTGCCGCGGGTGACGACTCCGGCGAGCCCTTCCTGTTCTTCGGTGGTGAGGCGTGACGGCGTCTTGCGCAGGTACGAGTCCCGCAGTCGAGGGACGATGCCGTCGAAGACGCCGTGCTTGGGATATTCGGGCCCGGGGTTGTCGAGGGAAAGTCCTTCGGCGTGCAGCAGGGTTTCGACCTTCGCCGACGGCAAGCGTCCTAACGGGACATCCGGGTCGACGAGCCCGGAGTGGACGAGCCGCTTCCACCGGTAGGTCCCCGGAGCGAACGTCGGGAAGCGCACGGCTCCTTCGCGCAGGCTTCGCGACCGGTCGAGCAGCCGGTCGAGGTCGATGTCGTCGACCACGCCGAGTCCTTCGCAGCGTGGGCACATCCCGCTCGGATCGTTGAACGAATAGGCGGGTGTGAACCCGGCGCTCGGCTGCCCGAGCCGGGAGAACAGCAGGCGCAGCAGCGGGGCGATGTCGCTCGCCGTGCCCACCGTCGACCGCGCGTTCCCGGTGAAGCGCCGTTGGTCGACGATCGTGGTGAAGATCAGCCCGTCGATCCGGTCGACGTCGGGCGGTGGATGCTGTGGGAGCCGATTCCGGACGAAAGCGGGATAAGTCCCGGTGACCAGGCGCTCGGCTTCGGCCGCGATCGTGTCGAACGCCAGCGACGACTTCCCTGAACCCGAAACGCCGGTGAACACGGTCAGCCGGTGTTTCGGCACCCGGACCGACACCTCGCGGAGGTTGTGCGTCCTGGCACCCTCCACCGTGATCCACCGGCCGCGTTCGGTGCGAATTCCTGGATCTTCCGACATGACGCCAGGCTACGATGAGATGTGGCCGATTTACGGCCACAATTACCGTCAGATGGGAGGCGACGTGACGGCACCACGAGAACGGATGCTGCGGCTGCTGTCGCTCCTGCAGTCCGGCCGGCAGTGGCCCGCCGCCGAACTCGCGTCGGCCATGGAAGTCCCGCCCCGCACCCTTCGCCGGGACATCGATCACCTGCGTGGCCTGGGCTATCCGGTGGAGAGCACCCGTGGGCCGGGAGGCAATTACCGGCTCGTCGCGGGCGCCGCGTTGCCACCGCTCATGCTGGAACACGACGAGGCGATCGCCACCGTGCTCGGGCTGCGGCTCGCCGCGGCCGGCGGGACCGGCATCGACCTCACCGCCGAATCGGCGGACCGCGCCGCCGCGAAACTCCGGCGTGTCCTCCCGGCCGCCTTGCGACGGCGGACCGACGAGATGCTCGCTTCCGTCGAGTTCGGCGGCGATGAACAGCCGCGGGTCACTCCCGACGTCCTGAACGTCCTCGCGGCGGCGATCGCGGCCCACCGGTGTCTCGAGTTCGAATACATCGCGAAGGACGGACCGTCGTCCCGGACGGTCGAGCCGATGCGTCTCGTCCAGCTCGGCAGGCGGTGGTACCTCTACGCCTGGGACCTCGACAGGCGGGACTGGCGGAACTTCCGCCTCGACCGGCTCACCGCGCCGAAGAAGACCGAGGTGGCGTTCGAACCCCGCGCTCTCCCGGCCGACGACGTCGCCGGTCATCTCCAAGAACGTTTCCACAGCCCGAAATCGCTCCGGATCACCTTGACCCTGCAGGTCAACGCGAGTGAGGCGGCGGCCCGGCTCCACCGGATCGACGGGAGTTTCGAGGCGCTCGGCGACCGGAGCTGCCGGTATGTCGCGTACGTCGATTCCTTCGAGTGGCTGGCCGTCGTCCTGACCCTCACCGACATCGAGTTCACGGTGGAGGAGCCGTCGGAGTTCGGGGAATACCTCGCGAGAACCGGTCACCGCCTGCTTCGGGGAAGCGGGCGCTGAGCCCTCAGGCGTCGTCGGTGTGGGGCCATTGCTGCCCGCGAGTCCAGGAGTCCAGCACCATGAGGGTCTTCGTGCCCGTGACCTGGTGATGCCGCCTGATCTCGTCGATCGTTTGCTGAAGATGGCCCATGTCGCGGACCCGCAGCCAGACGAGCGCGTCGGGATCGCCCGCGATGGTGAACACGGCCTGTGCCTCCGGCATCCGGGTGGTCGTGCGGACGATCTCGCCGACCTTGGTGGTCCCGGTGAACCGCAGTTCGGTGAACGCCTCGATGCCCCAGCCGAGTTTGGCGTGGTCGATCTGGACGGTGTAACCGACGATGACGCTGTTCTCCTGCATGCGGTCGATCCGGCGTTTGACCGCCGCGGTGGACAGCGTGACCCGCGCCCCGATGTCGCCGAGGGTGCGCCGGGCGTCCTCCCGCAGCAGTTCGAGGATTTCGCGATCGGTCTCGTCGATGAGCTGGTCCGCCATGGACCGGATGGTACGCAGACGCAACGGATCTCGCCCAGGGTTGGATATAGCCCGGATATTTTGCGTGTGAAGAGGCAATAGGCTGCGCCTTGTTGCGGCAGGTCTCCGACGTCCGGTGTCCTGTCCTGAAATCGCCCGGGGGCGCCGAAGGAGGCAGGTCTGGTGGAGCAGTTCACGTTGGAGGACCGGTATCTGGTCGAAGACGGCACCGTCTACCTCAGCGGGGTGCAGGCGCTGGTCCGGATGCTGTTCGACCGGGTGCGGCACGACCGCGCCACCGGCGCGTCCCCCGCGGTGTTCGTCTCCGGCTACGAGGGTTCGCCGCTGGCGGGCTACGACCTCGAACTCGGCCGCCGGTCCGTCCTGCTCGAGAAGCACAACGTCGTGCACCGTCCCGGCCTGAACGAGGAACTCGCCGCGACGGCGGTGATGGGCAGCCAGCTCACCGCGTCGGTCGGTTCCCCGGCAGGCGGCGTCACCGGGTTCTGGTACGGCAAGGCACCCGGTCTGGACCGGGCGACGGACGCCCTGCGGCACGCCAACCTCGCGGGCACCGACCCGGCGGGCGGCGCGGTGGCACTGGTCGGCGACGATCCGAACGCCAAGTCCTCCTCGGTGCCCTGCGCCTCCGAACTCGCGCTGGCCGACCTGTCCATGCCCGTGTTCTTCCCCGCCGATTCCCAGGACGTGCTGGACTTCGGCCTGCACGCGGTCGAGATGTCCAGGGCGAGCGGCCTCTGGTCGTCGATGAAACTCGTGGCGAACGTCGCCGACGCCGCGGGCACCGCGCAAGTCCGGCCACAGTGGACACCGCCGGAGCCGGCTCTGCCTGCCTACCGCCACAAGCCCAGCTCCCGGCTGCTCGGCACCACGCTGATGGCGCTCGAACGCAGCCTCTACACCGAACGCCTGCCGCTGGCCGTCGAATACGTGCGGGTGAGCGGAATCAACCGGATCGTCGCTCGAGGACCGGCGGACCGCGTCGGCATCGTCACCGCCGGAAAGTCCTATTTGGACCTGATGCAGGCCTTGCGGCTGCTCGGCCTGGACGCCGAAGCGTTGTCCCGGCACGGGATCCGGATCCTCAAACTCGGCGTCATCCATCCGCTCGAACCGTCGATCATCCGCGAGTTCGCCGACGGTCTCGCCGAGATCGTCGTGGTGGAGGAGAAGCGCTCCTTCGTCGAAGCGGCGATCAAGGAGGTGCTCTACGGCACCGCCGGAGCGCCCGCCGTCCACGGCAAAACCGGTCCGGACGGCCGCACCCTGTGCACCGAACTCGGCGAACTCGACCCGGACGCCATCGCCAGGGCGCTGGCCGGACGGCTGAGCGAGCACCACGAGATCCCGTCGGTGACCGCGTGGCGCCAACGGCGGCGCCGTGAGCGCATCTCGGTGCCGCTGCTGACCCGCACGCCGTACTTCTGCTCCGGCTGCCCGCACAACTCCTCGACCAAGGTGCCGGAGGGAACCGTGGTGGGTGGCGGCATCGGCTGTCACGCCATGGCGTTGTTCATGGAACCGGAACAGGTCGGGGACGTCGTCGGCCTGACCCAGATGGGCGGCGAAGGCGCGCAATGGCTCGGGATGGAGCCGTTCGTCGAGGCCTCGCACTTCGTGCAGAACATCGGCGACGGCACGTTCACCCATTCCGGCAGCCTCGCGGTGCGGGCCGCGGTCGCGGCCGGGGTGAACATCACCTACAAGATCCTCTACAACGCGACCGTGGCGATGACCGGCGGACAGGACGCCGTCGGCGGGCTCCCGGTGGAGCGGCTGGCGGCACTGCTGCTGGTCGAAGGCGTCGCCAAGGTGGTCATCACCAGCGACGAGCCGAAGCGGTTCCGCGGTGTCCGCCTCCCCGACGGTGTCGAGGTCCGGCATCGCGACGCATTGCTGAGCACACAAGAGGAATTGGCCGGTGTGCCCGGTGTGACGGTACTCATCCACGACCAGGAATGCGCCGCGGAGAAACGCCGCAAACGACGTCGCGGCAAACTGGACACCCCGGCCGCCAAGGTCGTGATCAACGAGCGGGTGTGCGAGGGGTGCGGCGACTGCGGCGAGAAGTCGAACTGCCTGTCGGTGCAGCCGGTCACCACCGAGTTCGGCCGCAAGACCGCGATCCACCAGTCTTCGTGCAATGTGGACTATTCGTGCCTGGCGGGGGACTGCCCCTCGTTCATGACCGTGGTGCCCACCGGGCGGAAACAGCGGCGGCAGGCAGGCGAGATCACCGCGGCCGAGCTGCCGGAGCCCGCCACCACGGGCACCGACTTCTCGGTGCGGATCACCGGCGTCGGCGGGACCGGCGTGGTCACCGTCGCGCAGATCCTCGCCACCGCCGCCGTGCTCGAAGGCAGGCAGGTCCGGACCCTGGACCAGACCGGGCTCGCGCAGAAGGGCGGCGCCGTCGTCTCGGATCTGAAGATCACCGCCGAGCCGACGCCGCAGGCCCCGAAGCTCGCGGCCGGCGAATGCGACCTCTACCTGGCCTGCGACGTCCTCGTCGGCGCCGACCCGGCGCATCTCGCGGTGGCCGATCCCGGCCGCACCACCGCCGTGGTCTCCACGACCGAGGTGCCGACCGGCCGGATGGTCGTCGACACCACCGTATCCTTCCCCGACGCCGCCGCCGTACGCGGCGCGATCTCGGAGAACGCGGCGCGTACCGTGGCGCTCGACGCCAGGGCGCTGGCGGAGACCCTGTTCGACGACGACCAGTTCGCCAACATCCTCCAGCTCGGCGCGGCGCATCAGACCGGCGCCATCCCGCTGGCCGCGGCCAGCCTGGAACGCGCGATCGAACTCAACGGGGTCGCCGTCGCGGGCAACCTCCAGGCGTTCCGGCGAGGGCGGCAGCTCGTCGCCGATCCCGGCGCCCTGCACGAGGCCGTCACGCCTCCCGCCGTCGCCACGACGCCGGCTCCGTCGGAGGCGGCTCTCCGCGCTCGCGCGCTCGTGCACGCCGAGCCGGGCTCGGAACTCGCGCGCCTGCTGGACATCCGCGTCCCGGAACTCGTTCGGTACCAAGACGTTCGCTACGCGCGGGAGTACGCCCAGTTCGTCGAGCGCGTCCGGGTCCTGGAAGGGAACTCGACCGCGGTCACCGAAGCGGTGGCGCGCAATCTGCACAAACTGATGGCGTACAAGGACGAGTACGAGGTCGCGCGGCTTTCCCTTGATCCGGCCGTGCTCGCGGGGATCGAGGCGGAGTTCGGCGTCGGCAGCCGCTACGCCTACCGCCTGCACCCGCCGGTGCTCCGCGCGCTGGGGATGAAGCGGAAGATCGCGCTCGGGCCGGGGTTCCGCCCGTTGTTCGTCGCGCTGCGCGCCGCCAGGAAGTTGCGCGGCACGCGCTGGGACCCGTTCGGCAAGGCCAAGGTCCGGAAGGTCGAGCGGGAGCTCGTCGGCCAGTACCGGGAGACGATCCTCGCCGCGTTCAGTGCCGGGGACCTCGATCGGGACAAGCTGCTCGCCCTGGCAGAGCTGCCCGATCTGATCCGCGGCTACGAGGACGTCAAACTGGCGAACGTCGAGACCTACCGCCAGGAACAGGCGGCGCTTCTTTCCCGGCCGGAGTCACCTCTGGGCCGAACGGCACAGGAAAGTGGGGTCGTTGTACCCCAAACGCGCTAGCCGGGGAGGACGACTAACCGGGTACAGAAGCAAAATCCCTGCTCACAGAGGTCGTCCCAGATGAAGCTCAACCGCAAGATCGCCGTTGTCACCGGAATCGCCGCGACCGCCGCGCTCCTGCTCGGCGGGGTCGCCCAGGCCTACACCCTGGACACGGCCACCGGCACCGGTTTCGTCGGCAAGGGCGAGCTCCAGACCCCCTTCGGCTGGAACAACGCCAAACTGCAGGCCAACGCGAGCGGTGTGAGCTTCAGCTACGACGTGACCGACAGCTACTCGGCCGTCTGCACCTGGGTCACCGGCGAAGGCACCAAGGGCGAGAAGATCCACAACGTCGACCACGCCACCTCGACCTCCCTCGCCAGCGCCGTCGCCTACGACACGCGGGTGAAGTCCCAGGTCACCGGGTTCACCCTCAAGGGCTTCGGCGCCACCACCACGACCGGCGTCGTTCCTGTCGTCGGCGGGTCCTGCCCCGGCAACCCGGGTACGGGCGGAACGTGGACCAGCGTGACGCAGACCGGCTCCACCGGCGGTCTTTACGCGCACCACGACGTCCAGACCACGCTGCTGGTGCCCACCGTCCCGGCGGTTCCGGCGGTCTAGCCCTCACACGGCGAACTGTCCGTGAAGGCCTCCTTCCCTACCTTGAAAGCAGGGCCCCGGCAAAGTCGCATAAGTGCTGGTCGGCACTTGTTCTTGGTGGGCCGGATGTGGCATCGCTGATGCCTGCGGGGTCCGAGTGT
>NZ_JBVKAE010000017.1:0-85155 GCF_055598845.1 Amycolatopsis sp. NPDC039088
AAACCTGCCGCTCCCGCGTGTCATCCATCCAGTCACACGTGTCCTCCGTCTGATCACACGCGCCATCCATCCAGCCACGCGAAACCGTGCAAGATGCCCAAATCGGGCACATTTGTCTCAAAAAGTGTCCCTTATGGACAGTCCGGACCCGGGGGAGGCCCCTTGTGTGAGCCCGCTCCCGCCGTGTCCACCACGACGCGTTCGTCTTGTCCCGCTATAGAGGTGCAGCCGACCAGCACTTATGCGACTCTGCCGGACCCCTGCGCTAGGCGCCAAGGAAGGGGACCTTCACCACCCCTCAGGGCACACTTGCGGCCTTCGAAGCCCGATCAGGCTTCAGCGCGAAACTGTCGGTGTCCGGGGTCATGATGGACCCATGTTGCTCACCGCGGTGGTGACCGCGTCGGCCGAACTGGCCGCCACGAGGTCCAGGAAGGCGAAGATCGCCACCCTGGCCGCGCTGTTGCGCGCCGCCGGCGAGCTGGAACTGCCCGCCGTGGTCGCGTTCCTCACGGGGCAGCCGACGCAGGGCCGGATAGGCACCGGCTGGCGGACGCTGACCGAGCTGAACGCGGCTCCCGCCGCCGAACCGTCGTTGACCGTGGCGGAGGTCGACACGGCGCTCGGCACGGTCGGGGCGGCGTCCGGATCGGGCTCGGTCAAACTGCGCGCGGAGACGTTGCGGACTCTGTTCACCAAGATGACCAAGGCCGAGCAGGAGTTCCTCTTCCGGCTGCTCACCGGCGAGCTGCGTCAAGGCGCGCTCGAAGGGATCATGGTGGACGCCATCGCGGCGGCGTCCGAGATCCCGGTCGAGGATGTCCGGCGGGCGTTCATGCTGTCCGGGCAGCTCCCGGTGACGGCGCTCGCGGCGATGACAGGCGGGCGAGAACGGCTCGCGGAGTTCAAGCTGGCCTTGGGCAGGCCCATCCGGCCGATGCTGGCGTCCCCGGCGGAGTCGCTGGACGAGGCGATCACCGAACACGCCGAGGCCCTGGTCGAATACAAGATGGACGGCGCGCGGATCCAGGTCCACCGCGACGGCGACGAGGTGCACGTCTACACCCGGACGCTGCGGGAGATCACCGGCAGCGTCGCCGAACTGGTGGAGCTCGTGCGCTCGCTGCCGTGTTCGTCGGTGGTCCTCGACGGCGAGACGCTGGCGCTCACCGACGACGGCAGGCCGAGGCCGTTCCAGGAGACGATGAGCCGGTTCGGCAGCACCCGCGAGGAGCAGGTCAAGGCGTTGCTGTTGCGGCCGTACTTCTTCGACTGCCTGCATCTCGACGGCGTCGACCTGCTGGACGCGCCGCTGTCCGGACGGAACGCCGCCCTGCGGAAGGTCGCCGGAGAGCACGTCATCCCCGGCGAGGTCGCGCCCGCGTCGGCCGAGGCGGTGCTGGAAGCGGCGATGGCCGCCGGGCACGAGGGCGTGATGGTCAAGGATCTCGCGTCGCCGTACGCGGCGGGGCGCCGTGGGCGCGCGTGGCTCAAGGTGAAACCGGTGCACACGATCGACCTGGTCGTCCTCGCCGCGGAATGGGGACACGGCAGGCGCACCGGCACGCTCTCGAATCTGCATCTCGGCGCGCGAGACCCCGACGGCGGGCCACCGATCATGGTCGGCAAGACGTTCAAGGGCATGACCGACGAGCTGCTGGCCTGGCAGACGAAGACGTTCCAGGAGATCGAGACCCACCGCACGGACTGGGTGGTGCACGTCCGGCCGGAGATCGTCGTCGAGATCGAACTCGACGGCGCCCAGGTGAGCACGCGGTATCCGGGCGGGCTGGCGCTGCGGTTCGCGCGGGTCGTGCGGTACCGGCCCGACAAGGAGGCCGCCGACGCCGACACCATCGACACCGTGCGGGGCCTCCTCAAACCCGGCAATTAGTCCTCTACATGCGGTCCTTGCACGTGCAACTACCGCATGTAGAGGACTAAACGCGTCAGGTCAGTAGCAGCGGTCCGAGGAGATCCGGTAGGTGTAGTTGTTCGAGAGGTTGGAGGTCACCTCGAACCGGATCTTGTGATAGACCGGCGGCTCGCCGAGGACGCCGTGCTTCACCGTGCGCTCCTTGCCGGGCGCGATCGCCCCGCTCCAGATGCCCTTGTCGAAGACGTCGTCGATGATCTGGACGAGCATTCCCCGGTAGTCGTGGTTGTGCACGGTGATGTCGATGTTCTGTCCCGCGCTCACCTCGACGACCTTGGTCGACGCGCCCATCAGCGGCCCGCCGGAGCAGACCTTCGACGCCGCCGAAGCGGAGGGTGCCATCAGCAGGGTGCCCACCAAGGCGACCGGGACGACGGCGAACAGCTTCTTCTTCATCGGTTCCCCACAACGGTCTTGACGACATTGGACTGGACGGCCAGGTCGAGGCCGATCTTCAGGTTTCCGCCGCAGTAGGCCTTCTGGCCGTTCTTGAAGTGGACGGTCAGGTCACCGGCGCATTCGAAGACCTTGATGTCCCAGGTACGCGTGCCCGGCTTCAGGCAGATCGCGTCCTTCCCCGCCCGCCGCATCCAGCCGTGATAGCCGGATTCGCAGGTAATGATCGGATCACTGCCCGAGGCGGGCGACGGTGCCGCCTGCGCGGCGGTCACCGGCAGGAGCGCCACGGTGAGCGCTGCCCCGGCCAACGCGGCAACCTTGACGTACGGACGCATGGATTCCCTTTCCGCAATGAATGTGAGAGTGTTTCGGAAAATCCCCATCCGGAATTCCGGACGCCGATGACGTTAAGGGCGCCCGCGCTCACTCGGGAAGCGATTCACGGCCAGGGAATGGCCATGGCCGAATAAAGGATGTCCACGCAGGTCAACGCTTTGACCATCGGGCCGGATGGTCAAATGACGCGGACCGAGAAGTACACCGCGCGGGTATGCGGCAACAGGATGTGCCCCTGCTCGTCCGCCATCTTCCAATAGACCTGGCAATGCCCCGGATTCTCCGGTGCCCGGACCTCGACCGAGACGCGCACATGCTCGCCGGGCGCGGTCTGCGGAACGGGCACCCGCGCGGGCGTGACGCATTCGCCCGGATTGCCGAACGAACCGGCACGGACGAGATAACGACCGACCCATCCGACCGTTCCGGCGTTGCGTAGTTCCCACGTCTTCACGAAGGTCGATCCGGCCCGCACCTCGCTGCCGTCGGGCACGGTCACGTCGGCGACGAACTCGGACGCGTCACCGACGGGAACCGAAGGCGACGCGGGCCCGAAGGGATTGACGAAGACCAGCACCAGCGCCGCCACCAGCACCAGTGCCACGGCCCCGGCGAGGACGAACGCCGTCCGCCGGGTCCGGCCGGGAGCGGGTTCGGACGCGGGACCGGCGGTCAGCGCGTCCCGCGCGCGTTCCCATTCGCCGCGCCATTCGTGGCGGACCTCGTCCTCGTCGCCGCCCAGCACCCCGACGGCGAGGACGCGGACGAACTCCCAGGACGTCTCCCAGCTGGGCAGATGCCTGCCGCGGGCGGCGGCCGAAAGCGCCGATTTCGAAGCGAGCGCGCCGTACTCGTCGCGCATCCGGTCGTAAGAGGGGTCACCGGCGGCCCGTTTGAGCTCCCAGAGCCGCCGCGCGAATGCGGCGACGGGCCCGCTGTCCTCCGCCGGGCCCTGGGCGACCCGCCCGCGGCGCCCCGGCTCCCGCTCGACGTCCATCACGTCCACGATATGACCCACCGAGTGGGATTCCCCGGTGGCGGTCCGCCCCGATCGGGTGGCGACTTGCGCTGGTGACGGGACGTCCCCGCCCGGTCACCCATAAAGTAGGTGGAATGCAGGCTTCCAAGATCGCGCGCGCCTGGTTCGGCGCGACGGCGCTCGTGGTGATCGCCGGTCTCGCCGCGCAGATCCCGGTCACGGCGGGCACCACGGGCGGCACGTTCCAGACCCCGGCCGGGCGGGTGGCCAATCTGCTGGCCTTCTTCACCATCGACTCGAACATCCTGGTCGGCGTCGGCAGCCTGCTGCTCGCGCTGGGTGTGGCGGGCAAGTCGACGCTGTCCGGGGTGCTGCGGCTCACCGGTCTCGTCGGCATCACCGTGACCGGCGTCGTCTTCCAGGTCGCGCTCGCCGACCTCTACGAACTGCACGGCTGGGCCGTGTTCGCCGACACCATGCTGCACAAGGTGTCGCCCCTGATGTGCGTGGCGGGCTGGCTGCTGTTCGGGCCGCGCGGCCAGTTGTCGTGGCGGGCACTGTGGTGGTCGTTGCTGTATCCGCTGGGCTGGCTCGCGGTGACGCTGGTGCGCGGCGCGATGATCGGGTTCTACCCGTACCCGTTCGTCGACCCGGGTATCAACGGCTACGGCGGGGTCGCGTTCAGCTGTGTGCTGATCGGCGTGCTGTTCACCGGGCTCGCGGCGGCGGCGGTCGGTTTCGACCGCACCTTCACCCGCCGGGAGGAACAGGACGACTACCTCGCCCCGGAGCCGCTAGCCGCGGACCCGGCGGAAGGCGTTGAGCGGATCCGCGACGCCGGCGCGCACTAGCGTCCGCACCGCGCCGAGCCGCCGGTCGACCGGTTTCCCGGCGGCGACGCGGTGCATCTGCTGGGTGTGCCATTGGATTTCGAGCAGGCTGTCGGCCAGGGAAAGGCCGGTCTTCGGGGCCTTGCGCTCGGCGCGGGCGTCCTCGCCGCGCAACAGACGGCCGGGCAGTGCCGGGTCGACGATCAGCGGCCTGCCGAGTCCGATGACGTCCAGCGCGCCGGAGCGCAGCGCGGCCGCCATCCCGTCCGGACTGGTGAAACCACCGGTGACCATCAACGCGACGTCGGTGATCTGCCGCGCTTTCGCGGCGTAATCGAGGAAGTAGGCCTCACGGCTGACCGTGCTCGCCCGGCCGGAGCCCATCATGGCGGTCTTCTCGTAGGTGCCGCCGGAGACCTCCAGCAGGTCGATGCCCGCTTCCCCGAGTTCGCGGACGACTTCGAGCGATTCCTCCTCGCTGAAGCCGCCACGCTGGAAGTCCGCGCTGTTGAGTTTGACCGCGATCGGTACGGCGTCGCCGACCTCGGCGCGCACCCGGGCGACCACTTCGAGCAGGAACCGGCGCCGTCGCGGGGCGTCGCCGCCCCAGCCGTCGATGCGCTGGTTGGTGAGCGGCGAGAGGAACTGCGAAACCAGGTAGCCGTGCGCACCGTGGATCTGGACACCGGCGAACCCGGCTTCGACGACGGTGCGCGCGGCCACGCCGAAGCGTTCGATGATCGCTTCGATCTCGTCGCCGGTGAGCGCCCGCGGCGTGGCGAACACCGAGCGGATGCCGCGGTCGCCGAAGGGCACCGCGGACGGCGCGACCGGCTGCCGGGACAGGAACCGGGGACTCTGGCGGCCGGGGTGGTTGAGCTGGACCCACAGCCCGGTCTCGGTCCCGTCTGACGACCGTGCCCACGACTTGAACTCCGTCGCGTCCGGCTCCCTCGGCACCGCGACGTTGCGCGGTTCGCCGAGCGCGGTGGGGTCGACCATGACGTTGCCGGTGATCAGTGTCCCGGCGCCGCCTCGCGACCACGTCCGGTACAGCTCGGCCAGTTCCGGGGTCGGCCGGTTGCGGCGGTCCCCGAGCTGCTCGCTCAGCGCGGCCTTGGCCAGCCGGTTCGGCAGGATCGCGCCGCACCGCAGGGTGAGCGGTTCCGCCAGCAGTTCCTTGGGCTCGCTCATCGCGCGTCCTCCCGGCAGTTACCTACTGAGCAGTATTCCTACTCGAAGTAACATACTCGCGGTATGCCGCGTACTCAAGGTCGGCCGAGCAGCCGGGGCGCGACCGGCTCCACCCGTGCCCGCGTCTTCACCTCATCGGCCATCGCCCGCGCCCACTCCTGAAGCCCGGGGACGTCGATCCCGTGCGGCCGGGCCTCGCGGAACGGCTCGATGTTGACCGCACCACGTTCCAGCAGCGAGACCGCGCCGTTCCCGTTTCCCCTGGCCACGTGGGTCAAACCGACCGCGAGCTGCGCGAGACCGCGCCACAGCTCACGGTCGGGCCCGTCGGTGGTCTTCCACGCGTCCTCGAACACCTCGTGCGCGTGAAACGGACGGCCCGCGTCGAGCAGGCGCTGAGCCTCCGCGATGGTGTCCTCGGGGGTCCGTTCGATGCCCTCTGGCTGCCGCTCGACCCCGTCCGCGCCGTACGGAAGCGGCCTGCCGAGGCCGTCCCTGGGGCGCGCGTTGCGGGCTCGTCCGGCTTCGTCGCGGTCCCGGTCGGTCATGCCACCAGTGTCCCACGCGGGTATCCTGGGGCCTCGTGCGCTTTCTCGACGGGCATCGGCCCGCTCACGACCTGACCTACGACGACGTGTTCCTCTTGCCGAACCGCTCGGACGTGGAGTCCCGCTTCGACGTCGACCTGTCCACTGTGGACGGCACCGGCGCAACGATCCCGATCGTGGTGGCGAACATGACCGCCGTCGCGGGCCGCCGCATGGCCGAGACGGTCGCCAGGCGCGGCGGGCTCGTCGTGCTTCCGCAGGACGTCGACACCGCCGCCGTCGCCGACATCGTCGGCTGGGTCAAGAGCCGTCACACCGTGTGGGACACCCCGCTCGTGCTGACCGGCGGGGACGCGGTGGCCGACGCGCTGAACCTGGTCGGCAAACGCGCCCACGGCGCCGTCGTCGTGGTGGACGACGACGGCAAGCCCGTCGGCGTCGTCGACGAAGCTGCCTGCGCCGGTGTCGACCGCTTCGCGCGGCTGGCCGACGTCGCGGAACCGGCACTCGTCACGGTCCCGCTGGACACCCCGCCGCGTGAGGTGTTCGAGCGGCTGCACGCCCACGGCGGCCGTCTCGCGCTCGGCATCGACGAAAACGGCAGGCTCGCGGGCGTCCTGACCGAAATCGCGGCGCTCCGCGCGGAGATCTACACCCCGGCCGTCGACGACGGCGGGAACCTGCGCGTCGCCGCCGCGATCGGCGTGAACGGCGACGTCGCGGCGAAGGCCGAGGCCGTCCTCGCGGCGGGTGTCGACGTGCTGGTCGTCGACACCGCGCACGGGCACCAGGAGAAGATGATCTCCGCGCTCAAGGCCGTCCGTTCGGTGAACCCGCGGGTCCCGGTGGTCGCCGGGAACGTGGTCACCGCGGAAGGCACCCGTGACCTGATCCACGCGGGCGCGGACGTCGTCAAGGTCGGCGTCGGCCCCGGCGCCATGTGCACGACGCGGATGATGACCGGCGTCGGCCGCCCGCAGTTCTCCGCCGTCGCCGAATGCGCGGCCGCGGCGCGTGAACTGGGCAAACACGTCTGGGCGGACGGCGGCGTGCGGCATCCGCGCGACGTCGCGCTCGCGCTGGCCGCCGGCGCGTCCGCGGCGATGGTCGGCTCCTGGTTCGCCGGTACCCACGAATCCCCCGGCGACCTGCGCTACGACGAGCAGGGCAAGCCGTACAAGGAGTCGTTCGGCATGGCGTCGAAGCGCGCCGTCGGCGCCCGCACGCGGACGGACAACGTCTTCGAGCGCGCGAAGAAGGGGCTGTTCGAGGAGGGCATCTCGGCGTCGCGGATGGCGCTGGACCCGGCTCGCCCCGGCGTCGAGGATCTGCTCGACTCCATCGGTTCCGGTGTCCGGTCGGCCTGCACGTACGCGGGCGCGCGGACGCTGGAGGAGTTCCACGAGCGCGCGCTGCTCGGCATCCAGTCGGCCGCCGGTTTCGCGGAGGGACGGCCGCTGCCCGCTGGCTGGTGATCCCGCGCCCGGATAGCACTATGGTGCACCGGGTGAGGCCCCTCAGACGGATCGTGGCGGCGGCGCTGGACCGCCGCCACGCGGACAATGACGAAATCGCCGGACTCAGGTCCCAGATCGCGGCGCAGGCCGAAGAACTGGAGCGCTTGCGCGGGGTGCTGGAGCACCACACCGCCTGGCTCGAAGACCACGGCGGGGCGTTGCGGGACGCCGATGCCCGCACCACCACGGTGGAAGCCCGGCAGCGCGCCCTCGACGAGCGACAGGAAGCCCTGGACGGCTGGCTCGACGGACACGACACCGCGTTCCACGGTCTCCACATCCGGACGGAGCAGCTCGAAGCGGCCCGCGACGTCCGCACCTTCACCCACTGGCTCGATCAGCACGAACTGACGGCCACACCGAAGATCTCGATCGTCCTGCCGACGCACAACCGCGCCGGGCTGCTGCCGCGCGCGATCGCTTCGGTCGAGGCACAGCGTTATCTCAACTGGGAACTGGTGATCGTCGACGACGCCAGCGCGGATTCCACGCCCAAGGTGCTCGCCGCCCTCGAAGATCCGCGTATCCGGTCGATCCGCGTCGCGCACGGCGGTGTCTGCGCCGCCCGCAACGCCGGGCTGGCCGAGGTCACCGGCGACGTCGTCGCCTACCTCGACGACGACAACACCCTGCATCCGTTGTGGCTCAAGGCCTTGGCCTGGGCGTTCGGCGAGCATCCGGAGATCACCGCGGCCTATGGCGGTTTCGTGATCGACGACATCGGCGGTCTCCCGACCCTCTTCCTGCGGCGGTACGACCGGGAAACGCTGCTGGAGGAGAATCTCGCCGACATCGGCGCTGTCGCGCATCGAGCGGGGTTGCGGGAAGCCCGGTTCGACGAGTCCCTGGTCGAGATGGGCGACTGGGATCTGCTCCTGGCGTTGACCGCGGAGCGCGCTCCCCTGGTCGTCCCGGCGATCGCCTGCTACTACTCGACCGCGTCCGAGGACCGGCTTTCCCACGGGCCGACCTACGACGCCGACTTCGCGGCCATCCGCCGCAAGCATTCCGGAACCGAGGACAGCCCGTGACCGAACCCGCCAAGATCCTCGTCGTCGCACTCGACGCCTGCGACCCCGGCACGATCCGTGAACTCGCCGCGGCGGGCGAGGTGCCGACATTGGCACGCCTGCTCGAAAGCAGCGCGTCGGCGACGACCCACAACCCGTACGGCCTGTTCGTCGGCTCGCTGTGGAGCAGTTTCTTCACCGCGCGCACGGCCGCGCGTACCGGATTCCACTGCTGGGAAGAGGTCGACACCAAGACCTACGAACGACGCTTGACCAGCCCGCTCGAAATCCGGGGCACCCCGTTCTGGGAGACGCTTTCCGAGGCGGGCAAACGCGTCGCCGTCCTCGACGTCCCGCATTCCCGTGCGGACAAGCCGCTCAACGGGGTCATGGTGAGCGAATACGCCTGCCACGACCGGCATTTCGGCTTCCACACCTCGCCGCCGGAGCTGGCGAAGGAGATCGAGGCCGAGGTCGGGCTCACCCCCATCCTCACCGCCGAACCGGACCTGGTCCGGGACTGGGCGCCGGACGACTACCTGCACCGCGAAGGTCCACATCGGACACCCGACGAGGAGCGCGCGCTGACCCACGGTCTCGTCGCCGGGATCACGCAGAAGACCCAGGTGTCGACCAAGCTCCTCGCGGAGGGCGGCTGGGATCTCTTCCTGTCGGTGTACGGGGAATCCCACAGCATCGGCCATCAGCAGTGGCATCTGCACGATCCGGCGCACCGTGACCACGAAACCGCGCTCGCCGCCGAACTGGATCCGATCCGCTCGGTGTACCGGAGCCTGGACACCGCGATCGGCGAGCACCTCGCCCTGTCCGGACCGGACACCACGGTCTTCGTGCTGCTGAGCCACGGTATGGGCCCGAGGTACGAGGGAAGCCATCTGCTGCACGAAATCCTACGGCTGCTCGACGGGGTGGCGTCGGAAGGGCTGCGCGGCAGCTCCCCGATGACGCTGGCCAAACGCGGCTACACCGCACTACCCGGTCCATTGAGGACAGCTCTGGCGTCCGCCGCGATGCCCTTGCTGCGCAAGCGGCTGGCCGCGGCACCGCTGCCCGCGGTGCCGAACTGGGCGACCGCCGAGCAGCGGTCGAAGCAGCGTTTCTACCTGTCCCCCAACAACTTCGTCTTCGGCGGCGTGCGGATCAACCTCGTCGGCCGCGAACCGCACGGTGTCGTCCGGCCCGGCGCCGAGTACGAGGCCGTCTGCGCGCGGCTGACCGAGGACCTGCTCTCGCTGGTCAACGTCGCGACCGGAAAGCCTGTCGTGCGCGAGGTTTCGCGCACCAGCGACCACTACGACCGCGAGGCCGACGACACCCTGCCGGATCTGCTGATCGACTGGGCCCGTACCGGTCCGATCGAAACGGTGTGGTCGCCCAAAACCGGCGTCGTCTATGGCCCGGACGAGCATTGGCGCACCGGCGACCACCGCCCGGACGGGTTGCTGCTCGCCAGCGGCCCCGGTTTCGAGCCGGGCGCGAAGCTGCCGGACCTGGACGTCGTCGATCTGGGCGCGACTCTGTCGGCCATGCTCGGCGTCGAACTCACCGACGACGTGGACGGACGGCCGCTGCCCTGGGCGAAACCGGTCACCTGAGCGCCATGAAAGGACCTTTCCTTGCAAATTTCGCAAGGAAAGGACCTTTCATGGCAGTCGATCAGCCGTGGTCCTCCAGCATCTCGGTCACCAGTGCGGCGATCGGCGACCGCTCGGAACGGGTCAGCGTGACATGCGCGAACAGCGGGTGACCCTTGAGCTTCTCGATCACCGCCGAGACGCCGTCGTGCCGCCCGACGCGCAGGTTGTCACGCTGCGCGACGTCATGCGTGAGCACGACCCGCGAAGCCGTGCCGAGCCGCGAAAGCACGGTCAGGAGCACGTTGCGCTCCAAGGACTGTGCCTCGTCGACGATGACGAACGTGTCGTGCAGCGACCGGCCCCGGATGTGGGTCAGCGGCAGCACCTCGAGCATGCCGCGGTCGAAGATCTCGTCGAGGACGTCCTGGCTGACCAGCCCGCCGAGGGTGTCGAACACCGCCTGCGCCCACGGCTGCATCTTCTCGCTCTCGGAACCGGGCAGGTAGCCCAGCTCCTGGCCGCCGACCGCGTACACCGGCCGGAACACGACGACCTTGCGGTGCTGGCGGCGTTCCATCACCGATTCCAGCCCCGCACAGAGCGCGAGCGCCGACTTACCCGTACCGGCGCGTCCGCCCAGCGAGACGATGCCGACGTCGGAGTCCAGCAGGAGATCCAGCGCCACCCGCTGCTCGGCCGAGCGGCCGTGCAGGCCGAACGCCTCCTTGTCGCCCCGCACGAGCCGGATCCGCTTGTCCGCGGTGACCCGGCCCAGCGCGCTCGAACTGCCCGCCAGCAGCCTCAGCCCGGTGTGACAGGGCAGTTCACCGACCTCGGGCATCCCGAACTCAGCCGGATCCACCGATGACGAGGCCGCGCTGAACAGCGCGTCGACCAGGGTCTGCGGCACGTCCACGTCCGCCATCCCGGTCCAGCCCGACGGGGTCACCTCCTGCGCGCGGTACTCGTCGGCTTCGAGGCCGACGGCGCCCGCCTTGACGCGCAGGGGGATGTCCTTGGTCACCAGCGTGACCGACGCACGTTCCGCCGCCAGGTTGAGCGCGCAGGCGAGGATGCGGTGGTCGTTGGAGTCGGTGCGGAAGCCGACCGGGAGCACCGTGGGGTCCGAGTGGTTCAACTCCACCTGCAAGGTGCCGCCGTGCTCGCCGATCGGGATCGGCGCGTCGAGCCTGCCGTGCTGACGACGCAGGTCGTCGAGCATGCGAAGCGCTTCGCGCGCGAACCAGCCCAGTTCGGGGTGGTGACGTTTCGCCTCCAGTTCACTGATGACGACCAGCGGGAGCACGACCGCGTGTTCGGCGAAACGAGTCACCGACCAGGGGTCAGAGAGCAGGACCGACGTGTCGAGCACGTAGGTGGCGCGCTGGGATTCGGGCGAGATCGAGGCTTTCTCCGGGCCAGAGGCACCGGTCGAAGAACGGCCAGAGGCCTTGCGGGGTGAACGCTGCGCAGTCACGACGGCATCTCCCTCGTGGGCGTGGCACCACACGCCCGCACTCGCTGGGCCGGGCACCTCCCTGGCTAACCGCTCCTTCTGACGCTCGACGCGTCAGTCGGCACGGCCGCGAGGACCGGGTGCCGGCCCCCTCGTGCATCCACTGGGCGGCTGAGCCGCCCTGTCGACAACCGCCACGACCAGGGCCTCCCGTGAGAGTCCGCATGGGACGCGAACCCTCACTTCCGGAAGGTACCTGCGTCCGGGCGATCGCGCAGGCAGCCACCACGGTGATTCGCCAAACCGTCATCTCACTGTCGGTCGCCTGACACCGACAACCAGTCACCATTACGGTGAGTAGTGATGATCTCCATTCAGGGACGCTCGTTGACGCGACCCGGTCGGATTAACGCGACAGAGGGCGTTCACTCGACGAGATTCAGGCTTTTACCACGCGCAGTAGCGGAGCGCATTTTGTGACCGAGACAGAGAACCGGACCGAGTGAAATGGCCCATTTCCGCCTCACACAATGGGCTTACGAGACGGTCACCAGACCTGAATAGCGAGTAATTTTCTCACTGCGGGACACCCCCACCGGATTTCGGTGCCCCCGATCCCTGAATATCTCTATCAAGGAGTGTGCGAAGTGCTGAAGAAGGCTGGTTTCGTTTCCGCCGTCGCCGCGGGCATCATGATGGTCGGCGGAACCGCGTTCGCCGCGACCGGTGACACCACCGGCACCCCGGACCCGACGTTCGGCGACGCCTACAACACCTTCATCGAGGGCGGTGGCGCACTGGGCTACGGCGCTGCCTCGCTGGTCGCCGGCGCCTACACGGGCATCGCCACCACGCCGGCGCTGATCCTCCACTCGCTGGAGCACCACCACCACTGATCTTCAGCGTGGACGTCGAAGGCCCCGGAGTGCACGCCGGGGCCTTCGTCATGTCCCGGGTCAGGAACCGAAGCGCCGGTGCCGCCACGCGTAATCACGCATCGCGCGGAGAAAATCGACCCGCCGGAATGCGGGCCAATACGCCTCGGTGAACCAGAATTCCGAATGCGCCGATTGCCAGAGCAGAAATCCGGAAAGCCGCTGCTCACCCGAGGTGCGGATAATCAAATCCGGATCCGGCTGGCCGGAGGTGTACATGTGTTCGGAAATATGATCGACGTCCAGTATCTTCGCGAGCTCGCGGATCGAGGTGCCCTCGTCGGCGTGCTGGAGCAGGAGTTTGCGGACCGCGTCGGCGATCTCCTGACGCCCTCCGTAACCGACCGCGACGTTGACCTCCATCCCAGCGCGCCCTTCGGTACGCTCCGCGGCCGCGCTGAGGGCCTTCGCGACCTCCGGGGGCAGCAGGTCAAGGGCTCCCACGATGCGAAGCCGCCACGGCGTGTGCGGCGCGGCGAGCTCGTCGGTGACGTCGGTGATGATCTTCAGCAACGGGCTCAGTTCCTCGGCCGCGCGGCCGAGGTTGTCGGTCGAGAGCAGCCACATGGTGACGACCTCGACGTCGGCCTCGTTGCACCAGCTCAGGAAGTCGGCGATCTTCTTGGCGCCGGCGCGATGGCCGTCCGCGACGTCGGTGAAGCCCGCTTCGCGCGCCCAGCGGCGGTTGCCGTCCAGCATGATGGCGATGTGACGCGGATGGCGCCCCTTCGCCTGCTGGATCAGGCGCCTGCCGTAGGCGCTGTACACGACGTCTGACAAGAAGGACCGAAGACTCACGCCACCGGAGGGTACGCACCCTTCGCGCCTCAGTGGGACGCGCCACGGACACTGGCGAAAAACCTACGGTGCCGTAATCTGGGAGGAGTGAGCGTAGAGTCCGAACAGCAGCCGTCCGGCCCCGCGCCCTTGGTGGACACCCGTCCTCGCCTGCGTGGGCACATCCACTTCTGGTCCTTCTTCGTGGCAGTCGTCGGAGCGGTGACTCTGATCAGTCTCGCGGCGACCACTGTGTCGCCTATAGCCGCTTTGTCCACTTCGGTCTATGGGCTGACCGTGCTCGGCCTCTTCGGCGTCAGCGCTCTCTACCACCGTCGCTTGTGGAGCCCACGAGCATACGAATGGATGAAGCGTGCCGACCATTCGATGATCTTCCTGTTCATCGCCGGTACCTACACGCCGTTCACCCTTCTGGCGATGTCCCAGCCGACCGGGTACATCGTGCTCGCCATCGTCTGGGGCGGCGCGGTCGGCGGCGTCACCCTGAAGATGCTGTGGCCGAACGCGCCACGGTGGCTCGGCGTGCCGATCTACATCGCGCTGGGCTGGGTCGCCGTCTTCGTCCTGCCCGAACTGGGCGCGCATGCCGGCGTCGCGGCACTGGTGCTGCTCTGCGTCGGCGGGCTCTTCTACACGCTGGGCGCGGTGTTCTACGCCGTCAAATGGCCGAACCACTTCCCGGAGACGTTCGGCTACCACGAGTACTTCCACGCTTGCACGGTGCTGGCGGCCGTTTCGCACTATGTCGCGATCTGGCTGGCGATGTACTCCTAGCCGGCGGCTCAGGCGTTCTCGGTCCAGAACCGCTGAAGCCGCGCGATCGCGTCCTCCTTGCTCATGGCGGCCACCTCCGCCTCCGCGAGACCCACGCGCGTGAGCAACATGTGCACCAGGTCAGCGGGAAGTGCTTCCGCCTGCGGCACCGGCAAACCGCGGTCAGGTTTGACACCATCCTTTACGCAAGCCCAAAAACACGGCTCGTCCACGTCGAGCTGATCGCGGAGAATGTGCTTCCAGATGCTCTTCCCATAGCCCGTTCGGTCGACGGGATGCGAAATTCGGGTGCGCAGAATCCGGCCGTCCACGAGGTCGAGTTCGTAGGTGACGTCATGAGTTCCGGTACGACCACGCGCATCACGGACCCTGCGCCACTCCTCAGCCTGACAGAACGACTCGTGATCCTTGCGCGTTGGCTGTGGCCAGGTCACCGCACCGCACCTGCCAGCCAATCGCGTAGCTGGTCGTCATCGCTCAAGCTGATCAACTGAACCAGGCCCCAGTTGTCACGGTGGTTCGGCGCGTCCAGCAATCGCACCTGCCAGTCCTCCGCGTACTCGCGCAGGGCATCGACCATCTCGGTCATCGCTTCGTCGAACGTGGCACCGTCCGCCGCCACCGGCAGACCCGGAATGAACACGGACCAGCCGCCCCCTTCCGCGACGACCTGGGCGGATGAAGGCAGTAGCGACGCGAGGAAATAGCGCAGACGCTCGACATCGACGACTGCGGCCCGAACCGAATCGCGCCGGACAGTGGCCACCCGACCCTTTTCAGCGGCATCCAGCAGATCCTTCAGATGCGCGCGAGCTTCGGTATAGCTGTCGTAGTGAAGAGCGGACACAGAGGCCTCCCGATCGAATCGGGACCAGTCTGCCTGACGTACGTCACGTACGTCAAGTACGTGACGTACGTAGGGCTAGCGCCGGAACGGGAGTCGCTCGCCGTTCGGTCACACCTGCGGCACCCGCCTTTCCGTGACCAGGACGGACACACGCGTGTTCCCTCTGGCACAGGAAAGTGCCTTCTTCCGCCGCACCGGAACGCCGGTCAAGATCGCCACATGACCAAGAACGTCCCGCCCCGCTCACTCGACGAAGCCGCCCTCAGCGAATTCCTCGCCGAGCACACCTTCGGCGCCCTCGCGACCCTCAAGCGCGACGGCCGCCCGCATCTCTCCACCGTCGTCTACGACTGGAACCCCGAAACCCGCGAGGTCCGGATCAGCACGACCGAAGATCGTCTCAAGGTCAAGCAGCTCCGCAACAATCCCACCGCCTCGCTTTACGTCTCCAGCGCCGATCACTGGAAATTCGCGGTCGTGGAAGGAAAAGCGGAACTCTCCGAGGTCACCCGGACACCCGAAGGCGAACGCAGGCTCTTCATCACCCTCAAAACCGACAAACTCTATGGAACGGCCCTCGACATCGCTTAACGTGCACCTGGAAAAGGCCAGGTGAGGAGACGCCCGATGTGGGAAAAGCGGATGGAGTGGCCGCTCAACGCCGCCGCCGTACTGTTCCTGGCCGCGTACGCGTGGCCGATCCTCCAACCTTCGGTCGGGGAAACCGGACGGCTCTGGTTCGAGGTCGTCACCTGGCTCGCCTGGGCGGTCTTCGCCCTGGACTACGGCGTCCGGCTGAAGCACGCGGGCGACAAGCGTGAGTTCCTGAAGAACAACATCTTCGACCTGTTGATCATCGTGCTCCCGCTGATCCGGCAGTTGCGGTTGCTCCGGCTGGTCACGGTGCTCAACATCCTCAACCGCAACGCCGGTCTGTCGTTGCGTGGCCGCGTCGTGGTCTACACGGTGGGCGCGACGGCGCTCATCGTGTTCTGTTCGGCGCTCGCCGTACTCGACGCCGAACGCGCCACGCCGGACGCGCCGATCACCGACTTCCCCGACGCGGTGTGGTGGTCGATCACGACCATCACCACGGTCGGCTACGGCGACCGCTACCCCATCAGCGGTACCGGCCGCGTCGTCGCGGTCGGGCTGATGCTGGCCGGGATCGCCCTGCTCGGTGTGGTCACCGCGACGCTGGCGTCGTGGCTGATCCGCCGGGTGACCGAGGCCGACGAGAACGCGCAGGCCGTCACCCGCGAGCATCTCGACGAGCTGACCCGCGAAGTCAAGGCGTTGCGGGCCGAGCTCGCCGAGCAGCGGGCCGAAGTCAATCCCGCAGCATCGGAGCCGCTAGGTACTGCTCGGGGATAGCGAAGGCGTCCACGAGCGTGCGCGCGTGCGGGCGCAGGTCGGCGCACAGCGCGTTCACCGCCGCTGTGACGGCCTTCGAGCGCCCGGAGGTCAGGCGGCCGTGTTCGAGGAACCAGCCACGGTCCGCCTCGATGTTCGCCAGCGCGTAGAGATCGCAGACCCGCTCCAGCAGCTCGCGGGCGTCCGCGTCGGCGCAGCGCTCGATGGCGTCGACGAACGCTTCCAGGACCACTCGATCGACGTGCACGCGCCCGGCGCGCAGGACGTGGTCTTGAGCGTCGTTGAAGACGCCGAAGGGGTCCGAAGCAGCCTTACGAAGCCTCTGGGCGACGCCGCCGAGCACGTGCTCTTCGCGGTCTTCGAACAGCTTCAGGTGCCACTCGCGCGAGTACAGCACGTCGCTGTCGTCGGCTTCGGTGAGCCGCTCGACGACCTTCCGCGCGGCCGTCCGTTCGATCACGGCCTCGACGAACTGCTCGGCCACGAATCGGGCGGTCGCGAGCGGGCTCAGGTCCTCGAAGTGGTCCTTGTAACTGGTCAGAAGGCCTTTCGCGACCAGCTGCAGCAGCACGGTGTTGTCACCCTCGAAGGTGGTGAAGACGTCCGTGTCGGCCTTCAGCCCGGCGAGCAGGTTCTCCGACAGGTACCCGGAGCCGCCGCACGCCTCACGGGCGGCTTGGATGGTGGCCGTCGCGTGCCAAGTCGAGACGGCCTTGATCCCGGCCGCGCGCGATTCCAGCTCCCGCTGTTCCTCCTCCGGCGCGTCTTCGGCGATGTCGTGCAGCTTCGAGACGAGCGCTTCCTGCGCGAAGTGCAGCGCGTACGACGTCGCCAGTGCGGGCAGCAGTTTCCGCTGGTGGGCCCGGTAATCGAGGATCACGGCCTCCTCGCCTTCCGGCCGCGCGAACTGCCGCCGCTGCTCGCCGTACCGGACGGCCAGCGTCAACGCGCGTTTCGTCGCGCTGCCGGCACTGCCCGCGACGCTGACCCTGCCGCGGATGAGCGTGCCGAGCATGGTGAAGAACCGGCGGCCGTCGCTTTCGATCGGGCTCGTGTACGTACCGTCCTCGGCGACGTCACCGAACCGGTTGAGCAGCGCCTCGCGCGGAACCCTCACCTGGTCGAAGGCGAGCCGTCCGTTGTCGACGCCGTTGAGCCCGGCCTTGCGCCCGCAGTCCTCGATCTCGACACCCCGCGCCTTGTCGCCGCGGATCGGCACCACGAACGCGTGCACGCCGCGCGATTCACCGCCGGTGATCAGCTGCGCGAACACCACCGCGAGTTCGCCGTCGCGGGCGGCGTTGCCGATGTACTCCTTCATCGCACCGCGATCCGGCGTGTGCACGACGAATTCGCGGGTGGCCGGGTCGTAGGTCGCCGTGGTGCGCAGGTGCTGGACGTCCGAGCCGTGCCCGTGCTCGGTCATCGCGAAGCAGCCGAGCAGCTCCAGATCCTTGATCTTGCGCAGGTAACGCTCGTGGTGACGTTCGGTGCCGAGCAGCTGCACCGCGCCGCCGAACAGACCCCATTGGACTCCGGCCTTGACCATCAGCGAAAGGTCGCCGAAGCCCAGCATCTCGAACGACATCACCGAGCCGCCGACGTCGCCGCCACCGCCGTACGCGGGGTCGAAACCGAGTCCCGGCCGGTCGGTGCGGGCGAGCAGACGCAGCCATTCGAGGACCTGGGCGCGGTGCGCTTCGACGTCGAGGTCGACGGGGTCCTTGAAGTACTCCGCCGCCATCTGTGCCCGCACCGCGCGGCGGAGTTCCGCCCACCGTCCATCGAGGACGGTGGTCAGCGCGTCCGGGTCGATCTTCGCGGGAAGTCCTGGTGTGTCCACGATTCCTCCGATGCGGTGCGGTCTTCGTTCAGCCTGCCGCACCGCATCGGGGAGCGCAGGACGAATCAGAGCGGTCTCCCGTTGACGGTGGTGTTCTCGAACCGCAGGTCGTCGACGTGTTCCAGGGTGTTCTCCGTGTTCGCGACGCCGTCGAAGCGGCAGTCGTTCACCCTCAGGCCCCGGACATGTGAGTTGGGCAACCCTCTGACGTCGAAGGCCGCTCGCCCGCACTTCGTACTGGACGAGTCGCTGATCGTGAAGGGCCCGAACCGGGGGACGTAGGAGCCGGTCTGCCCGTTGTAATCCGGAAGGACGTACACGATCGAGCGCGCGAACGTGCCCGAAACCCTGGCGAGGTTGATGTTCTCGGTGAACCCGCCGCGCAGGGTGTTCGACTTGACGTACAGCGCGTACTTCGTTTCACCCGTGACGGTGATCTTGTCCGCGTAGACGTGGCGGATGCCGCCGGTCTGCTCGCTGCCACAGGTGATCGCGCCCCAGTTGCCGTTCATCACGCAGTTCGCGACGACGATGTTCTGACACGGCACGTCGATCCTGCGCCCGTCGGCGTCGCGACCGGATTTGAGCGCGATGTTGTCGTCGTGCGCGCCCAGTGCGCTGTTCACGATCACCACGTGGTCACAGGATTCGGGATCGCACGCGTCGGTGTTGGAGTGGGCGGTGTTCGGATCCGTCCGTACCCCGTCGATCGTGACGTTCCGGCACAGCGTGGGATGCAGCTGCCAGAACACCGGGTTCTTCAGCGTGACACCCTGGATGAGCACCGTGTCGCACGCGTACGGCTCGACGAACGCCGACCGCATGGCGTGCCCGGAACCGGGAACGATCCGCTTCTCCGGCGGGATTTCCTTGGCCACCAGCGATTCCAGGTACTCGCGGTCCTTGCCCTTGTTCCACGACGCCGTGTCGATCGCGTCGAGTGTGCCGGGCCCGGTCAACGCGATGTTCGACTCCCGGTACGCGTAGATCATGGGCGACCGGTTGACACATTCGATGCCCTCGTAGCGGGTGAGCACGTTCGGGAACTTCGAAGCGTCGGAACCGAACCTCAGCACCGCGCCCGCGTCGAGGTGGAGGTCCACGTTGCTTTTGAGGTACACGGCACCGGTGACGAAGGTGCCCTTCGGCACGACGACGTGTCCGCCGCCGTGCGCGTTGGCCGCGTGGATCGCCTTCTTGATCGCGGCGGTGTTGTCGGTCTTCCCGTCACCCTTCGCGCCGAAATCGACTACGGAGTACGTCCGGTCCGGGAAGACCGGCAGTTTCGTCCGCGCGACGATGTCGTTGGCCGCGGGCCAGGGAAGCACGGGGACCGAGACCGCGTACGGGGCCGCCGAGGCGGTGGGCGCGAGCAAGGGGCTCGCCGCCACCGCCAGACCGCCCGCGATCAACCGCCGCCGGGTGATTCTGCCGTCCATGACGCCTTCTTTCGCGAGAGGACTTCGGTCAAGACGGCGGAATCTGTGACTGTAGGGGCGAACCCCCGCCTCAGGAAAGGTCCGGTCCCTGTGAGCGGAGATCGTCGACCTTCGTCATCGCTTCCCGGAGTTCGGCGAGCCAGGCGTCCGCGTGCTCCCCGACCAGCCGGACCGCCCAGGCCAGTGCCTCCGATCGCGAGCGCGCGACGCCCGCGTCGACGAGGGTGTCGAGTACCAGGCGTTCGGGCTGCCGCAGCCTGGTCATCACCGGTGCCGAATGCGTGGTGAACAGGTGCCTCGTGCCGCCGAGGCTCGCGCCCCAGGCGACCTTGCGCTGATACCGGTGCTCCGCCTGGCGCGCGATCTCGATGCGTTCGTCGCGGGTCTCCTCACGGAACCGGCTGATCCGCCCGTCCTCGGCCGCCGCACGGGCGGCGTCGTCGGCGTATTCGCCGGTGAGGGGCTGGAGTTCGCCGACGATGACGATCTCCTCGCGATCCACCGTGACCTCGGGGTCACCGACGAACCAACGATCGGGAAGCCGTCCGCCGAACCACGCCGCCGCGTCGTCCGCCGACGGGATCTCCGCCTGCTGCCAGCCGCCCCGGCCTTTCCAACCACCGCGTCCCATATGACTCGCCGTCCTGAGGTAGGTGTACATGCTCGCCTCCGCGATTACATGATTACAACGCTACCGACGCTACGCCTGCAATCGTCGAGGCACACTAGTGTTCTCCCCCGGCGAAAAACCAAGGCAACCTGATGACCTGCGCGGACGTATCCCCACCAGCAGTTGACGGAAAAGGGGAACCTCATGCTGAAGAAGGTCATGATCGGCGCGCTCATCGTCGGAGCGGCCCAGCTCGCCGTGATCGCGCCGGCGGCGGCGACGGAGACCAAGGACGTGTCCTGGGGCTTGGGTCCGACCGAAATCGAACCCGGCGGGCAGATCTACGCCGAGACGAGGGCCGCGATGGGCGGTTGCTCGCCGGCGACCCCGGTGACCTCACCGGGGTTCGCGGCGCCGCTTCAGTGGACGATGGGCGGCAACTGGGGGAAGGTCGCCGGCTACGGCAAGGTCGGCAAGACGCCGGGCAAGTACATGGCGACGTTCACCTGCTCGGATGGCAGGAAGGCCTACAGCACTTTCACCATCATCGGAACGCCGCCGACCACCACGCCGAAGCCGCCGACGTCCACGAAGACGCCGAAGCCCTCGAAGCCGTCGAAGACCACGACGGCCAAGCCGAAGCCGCAGGTCGCGGTGAAACCGGTCGGGGCTCCGCAGACCGGCGGCGGCGCCTTCGGTCCTATGGGGTGGGAGTGGTGAGCTGAGACCGCAGTTCCTCGGCCGTGGTGACCGGGCGCTCGCACACGTACCCACGGCACACGTACGCGGCAGACGAACCGTCCACCAGCGGGCGGTCGGCGAGCAGCGGCACCCCGTCGGCGTCCGGCACCCCGCTCACCACGACGGCCCCGTCCGGCAGGGACGAGACGGCCGCGGCCAGCAGGTCCGCGCGTGAAGCGGCATCCGGTCCGGCCACGGCCACCTGGACCGGCCCGGCTGCCGCGGCTTCGGCGACGGACAGCCAGTGCCCGGCGAACCGCGGCGCGTGCGCGGCGAGCCGTCCCGCACGGGCCAGTGCCCGTTCGGCCGCCTCGCGATACCGGCCGACCCGGTCGTGACCGGCCAGCACGGAAGCGGTCAGCAGCGCGCTCGCCAGTGCCGAAGCCCCCGATGGACTCGCGTTGTCGGCTGGGTCGGAAGGCCGCTGCACGAGGACTTCCGCGTCGTCGGCCGTGTCGTAGTAGGCCCCTGGCGAGTCCGGGATGCCGAAATGCGCCAGGGCGATGTCCAGCAACGTGATCGCGTCGGCCAGCCAGCGCGGCTCTCCGGTCGCCTGGTGGAGTTCGAGCAATCCTTCGGCGAGGCAGGAGTAGTCCTCCAGCACCCCGGCGGTCGTGCCGACGACGCCGTCGCGCGAAGTCCGGCGCAGCCGTCCGGCCACGAAATGGGTGTCCATCAGGAAAGCCGCCGCGCGGGCGGCCGCGTCGATCCATTGTGGACGATCAAGCCGGGCACCGGCCTTGGCGAGCGCACCGATCGCGAGCCCGTTCCAGGCGGCGATGACCTTGTCGTCACGGGCGGGCTGAGGACGTCCGTCGCGGGCGGCCAGCAACGCCCGGCGGACCCGCTCGTAGCGTTCGGAGTCTTCGGGATGCGGCTCACGCAGCCGCAGCGTCGACGCGCCGTGCTCGAAGTTGCCCTGCTCGGTCACCTGGAACAGCTCGGCCGCCCAAACACCGTCTTCCTCGCCGAGCACCTCGGCGAGCTGCGCGGGAGTCCAGACGTAAGTGAGCCCCTCGACGCCGTTCGTGTCGGCGTCGAGCGACGCGGCGAATCCGCCTTCGGCCGTCCCGAGGTCTCGCAGCAGGAATTCCGCGGTCTCCTCGACCGTCCGCCGCGCGTACTCGAGTCCGGTCACGCCGTGGAACCGATCATAGAAGCGCAGGAGCAACCCGTTGTCGTACAACATTTTCTCGAAATGCGGCACTTCCCAGCGCGCATCGACCGAATAGCGGGCGAACCCGCCGGCGAGCTGGTCGTTGAGCCCACCCAGCGCCATCGCTCCGGCCGTGTGCCCGACCATGGAGAGATCGGAGCCGGTGCGTTCATGGTGGCGGAGCAGGAAGGTCAGCGTCATCGTCGGCGGGAACTTCGGCGCGCCGCCGAAACCACCGTTCTCGGCGTCGTAGTCCCCGCTCAGCGAGGAGACCGCGGCGTCCAGTGCCGCATCGTCCACAACGGACTCCGGCAGCGGACCGGTCTTCTCGGTGAGGTGGGCGATGATCTGCCGGGCACCGGAACGCAGCTCCTCCGGGCGCTCGGCCCAAGCTTCGGAGACCGCGACGAGCAACTGCGAGAACGACGGCATTCCCGGCCGCGGCGACGGCGGGTAGTAAGTGCCGCAGTGGAAAGGCTCGCCCTCGGGGGTCAGGAAACACGTCATCGGCCAACCGCCCTGGCCGGTCATCGCCTGGGTGGCGGTCATGTACACCGCGTCGATGTCCGGGCGTTCTTCCCGGTCCACCTTGATGTTGACGAAGTTCGCGTTCATCAGCGTCGCGGTGGCCTCGTCCTCGAAGGACTCGTGCGCCATGACATGGCACCAGTGGCAGGCCGCGTAACCGACCGAAAGCAGGATCGGGACGTTCCGCCGTTTCGCCTCGGCCAGCGCCTCTTCTCCCCACGGCCACCAGTCCACCGGGTTCTCGGCGTGCTGCAGCAGGTACGGGCTGGTCGCGGCCTTCAGGCGATTCGACATGGCTCCAGGGTCGCACGCCGAAAAGCAGGAGCGCACGACGGCCGACTGCGCGACACTCACCCGGTGCTGCTGACCATGACGACCACCCGCGCGCCCGCCACCGACCTGGGCTTTCTCCTGCACAAACATCCGGAGAAGGCACAGTCGTTCACGCTCTCGGCCGGGATGGCGCACGTCTTCTACCCGGAGGCGTCGGGTGACCGCTGCACGGTCGCGCTGCTGGTCGAGATCGACCCGATCGACCTCGTGCGCGGCGGTGGGACGTCGTTGACCCAGTACGTCAACGACCGGCCGTACGCGGGCGGCTCGTACCTGGCGGTGGCGCTGCGGGCGGTCTTCACCACGGCGCTCGCCGGCCGGTGCGCGAACCGGCCGGAGCTGGTCGACGAGGCATTTCCACTGGAGATCCGGGTGCCTTCGCTGACCGCGCGTGGCGGCACCGAGGTCGTGCACAAGCTGTTCGAACCACTCGGCTGGCAGGTCGAGACGAAGACCATCCCGCTCGATCCCGAATTCCCGCAGTGGGGCGATTCCCGTTACGTCGACCTCCGGCTGACCGGGACCCTGCGAGTCGTCGACGCGTTGCGGCATTTGTACGTCCTGCTGCCCGCACTCGACGGTGACAAGCACTACTGGGTCGGCCATGACGAGGCCGACAAATTGCTGCGCGCCGGTGAAGGGTGGCTCGCGGGACATCCGGAACGGGACCTGATCACCAACCGCTATCTCGAACGGCGGCGCCCGATCGTCTCGTACGCGCTCGATCGCCTCACCGAGGACGACGACGTGCCTGCCGAGGCCGAAGCGCTGGTCACCGAACTGCCGGACCGGCCCGAACCGCTGGCCGTCCAGCGGCACGGGAGCGTACTCGCGGCGCTGAGGGCAGCGGGCGCGCGACGGGTGCTCGACCTCGGCTGCGGGAGTGGCGCCCTGCTGCGCGTACTCCAGAAGGATCCGTCGTTCACGGAGATCGTCGGCGTCGATGTGTCGGCGAGCGCGCTCGACATCGCGGAGAAGCGACTCAAAGACAAGTCGCGGATCACGTTGCGGCAGTCCGCGCTGACGTACGCCGATCCAGCACTGGCCGGATACGACGCGGCGGTGCTGATGGAGGTGATCGAGCACGTCGACGAGGAACGCCTGCCCGCGCTGGAGCACGCCGTGTTCGGCGTCGCCGCACCGCGGACAGTGCTCGTCACCACGCCGAACGCCGAGTACAACCGGCACTTCGAATTCCTCGAAGAGGGCCGGTTCCGGCATGCCGACCACCGTTTCGAATGGACCCGCGAGCAGTTCCGCTCGTGGGCCGGAAGTGTCGCGGCGCGGTACGGCTACGAGGTCCGCCACCTTCCGGTAGGACCCGAGTCCCAAGAATCAGGACCACCGACCCAACTGGCGGTCTTCACGTCTCAGAAGGAGGCCGTGGCATGAAGCTGACCATTCCCGACATGTCCCTCGTCGTGCTCGTCGGGGCCTCCGGCTCCGGCAAATCGACCTTCGCCCGGACGCATTTCGCGCCGACGCAAGTGCTTTCCAGCGACTACTTCCGCGGCTTGGTGGCCGACGACGAGAACGACCAAAGCGCGTCGGCCGCCGCTTTCGACGTGCTCCACTACGTCGCGGCGAAGCGGCTCGAAGCGGGCCGGGTCACCGTGATCGACGCGACGAACGTCCAGCGCGCGTCGCGGGCGAGCCTGCTGAAGCTGGCGAAGGAGTACGACGTCCTGCCGACGGCGATCGTGCTGGACTTGCCGTCGAAGGTCTGCCAGGAACGCAACGAGTCCCGGCCGGACCGCGACTTCGGCGAGCACGTCATCCGCCGTCAGCGCGGCGAACTGCATCGGTCGCTGAAGTCGTTGGAACGTGAGGGTTTCCGCCGTGTCCACGTGTTGCGGAGCGAAGCCGAGATCGCCGAGGCGGAGATCGTCGTCGAGCCGCTGCGCAACGACCGCCGCGAGCTGACCGGGCCGTTCGACGTCATCGGCGACGTCCACGGCTGCCGCGAGGAACTGGAGGAACTGCTCACCGAGCTGGGTTACGTCGACGGCGTGCATCCCGGCGGTCGCACCGCGGTCTTCGTCGGCGACCTCGTCGACCGCGGCCCCGATACGCCGGGCGTGCTGCGCCGCGTGATGGCGATGGCCGAGGCGGGCAGCGCGCTGGTCGTCTGCGGGAACCACGAACAGAAACTGGTCCGCGCGCTGAACGGGCGCAAGGTGCAGGTGACGCACGGGCTCGCGGAGTCACTGGAGCAGCTTTCCGCGCAGGACGAGGATTTCCGCGCGAAGGCGCAGGCCTTCTGCGAAGGGCTCATCGCGCACTACGTCCTCGACGGCGGCAAGCTCGTCGTCGCGCACGCCGGCCTGCCCGAGAAGTACCACGGGCGCGCGTCCGGCCGGGTGCGGAGCACCGCGCTCTACGGCGACACCACCGGCGAGACCGACGAATACGGCTTGCCGGTGCGGCTGCCCTGGGCTCGCGACTACCGCGGCAGCGCGATGGTCCTCTATGGACACACGCCGACGTTGGAACCGGAGTGGGTCAACGGGACCATGTGCCTCGACACCGGTGCCGTCTTCGGTGGGAAGCTGACCGCTTTGCGTTACCCGGAGCGGGAAGTCGTCTCCGTCAAGGCGAAGAAGGTCTGGTACGAACCGGCGCGTCCGCTTCAACCGGAGCGGCCGCTGGGCGGACGTGAACCCGCGGTGCTGGAATTGGGCGACGTCACCGGAAAGCGGATCATCCAAACCGTGCATCACGGTCGCGTCGGGGTTTCGGCCGAGCAGTCGGCGGCGGCACTCGAGGTGATGAGCCGCTTCGCCGTCGACCCGCGCTGGCTGCCGTACCTGCCGCCGACGATGGCGCCGTGTTCGACGTCCACTTCGGACGCCTACCTCGAACATCCCGAGGAGGCTTTCGCGGAGTTCCGGGCGGCGGGTCTCCAATCCGTGGTCTGCGAAGAGAAGCACATGGGCTCACGCGCCGTCGTGCTCGTCTGCCGTGACGAGGACGTGGCTCCCGCCCGGTTCGGGATCCAGGGTTCCGGCGCGGTGTACACGCGCACCGGGCGGCCGTTCTTCACGCCCGAGCAGAACGCGCGACTGCTCGACGGTGTGCGCGAAGCAGCGTCAGAACTGTTCGAGGAACTGGACACCGGCTGGTTGCTGCTCGACGCGGAGCTGCTGCCGTGGAGCGCGAAGGCGGGTTCACTTATCTCGAGCCAGTACGCGGCTGTCGGCGCGGCGGCCCAGGCCGTGCTGCCCGCCGCCGTCGCTTCACTGGACGCCGCCGCCGGTCGCGGGGTCGACGTGTCGGAGCTGCTGACGCGGACACGGCTTCGTGAGTCCACTGTGGACGCGTACCGGCAGGCGTACCGGCGTTACTGCTGGCCGACCGACGGCCTCGACGGCGTCCGGCTCGCGCCGTTCCAGCTGCTGGCGTCGGAGGGCCGGTCGTACCACGACCGCCCGCACGAGTGGCATCTCTCGCTGCTGGACCGGCTCACCGGCGACCTGTTCACGCGCACGCGGACCCTCTCCGTCGACACCACCGACCCGGCGTCGGTGGCGCGCGGCGTCGCATGGTGGCTGGAGCTGACCGGCGCTGGCGGCGAAGGCATGGTCGTCAAACCGGCGGCGAACCTGACCCGCGGCACGCGCGGACTCGTGCAGCCGGGAGTGAAGGTGCGCGGACGCGAGTACCTGCGGATCATCTACGGGCCCGACTACACGCTGCCGGAAAACCTCGAACGGCTTCGCAAGCGCGGGCTGAACCGGAAGCGGGCGCTGGCGCTGCGTGAGTACGCGCTGGGGCTGGAGGCGCTGGAGCGGCTCGCGCGCGGGGAACCGCTGTGGCGGGTGCACGAGTGCGTGTTCGCCGTGCTGGCGTTGGAGTCGGATCCGGTCGATCCGCGCCTCTGACCCGCTTCGCGCGCGCTATGAAAGGTCCTTTCCTGGCAAATTTTGCGAGGAAAGGACCTTTCATAGCAGCGCTCAGTCGGACTTGGCGGCCGGTTTCTCCGCCTTCACGGCGGGCGCCTCGGCGGCCTTCGCCTCGGGCGCCTCGTCAGCAGACGTCTCTTCAGCAGAAGCGGGAGTCTCCGAAGAAGTGGCGGGTTCGTCGAAACTCTCCGGCAGCCGCTTCAGGTGCTTGGTCATCGACCGCACCAGCAGCGCGACGGCGATCAGGAACAGGATGAGGATCAGGAACCCCACCGGTGAGGACTTGCCGAAGTCCTCGCCCTGGCCGCCGTTGTCGCCGTTGCCGGGCTGTTGTGCCAGGAACTGCGACGCCGCCGTCACGGGAACGACGGCGAACGCCGGCACCGAGACTGTGATCATTACGCCTCCGCGGGAAAAATTACGTCGGCGTGCATTCAGCCCACCTTCTCCTTCAAACCGGCGAACAGATCGTCCTCCGGCAGGGTGCTGTCCACCAGTGAGCGGACCAGCTCGTACTCCTCGGTCGGCCAGACCTCGCGCTGCAGGTCGCGCGGGACGGCGAACCAGCGGCTGTTCGGGTCGATCTGGGTGGCGTGCGCCTTGAGGGCCTCGTCACGCTGCTCGAAGTAGTCGCCGCATTCGACGCGGGTGGTCACCCGTTCCATGACGTCGGCCTTCTCCGGATCCCACGACTTCAGCCACTCCTCGTACGGCGACTCCAGGCCGCGCGCGAGCAGCGCCTCGTGGAAGGTCGTCATCCTGGCGCGCGAGAAGCCGTGCACGTAGTACAGCTTCAACGGCTGCCACGGTTCGCCCGCGTCCGGGTAGCTCTCCGCCTCGCCGGCGGCGTCGAAGGCCGCGACCGAGATCTCGTGCGTGCGGATGTGGTCGGGGTGCGGGTAGCCGCCGTTCTCGTCGTAGGTGACGATCACATGCGGGCGGAAGTCGCGGATGACCTTCACCAGCGCACCGGTGGACTCCTCCAGCGGGATGACCGCGAATGAGCCCTCCGGGACCGGGGGCAGCGGGTCGCCTTCGGGCAGTCCCGAGTCGATGAAGCCGAGCCAGGCGTGACTCACGCCGAGGATCTTGGCCGCGCGGGCCATCTCCTCCCGGCGGATCTCGGTCATGTTGGCCACGACTTCGGGACGGTCCATGGCGGGGTTCAGCACACTGCCCGCTTCGCCACCGGTGCAGGTCACGACCATGACCTCGTGCCCTTCGGCGGCGTACCTGGCCAGTGTGGCGGCGCCCTTGCTCGACTCGTCGTCGGGGTGCGCGTGCACCGCCATCAGGCGGAGGCGTGACTTCGGCGGTTCCTCGGCTAGCACCATGCTCCGAACGTCCCCTTCTCGTTCCGTATTCCCCTGCGACCCTGCCTGACGGCCCGCGCGGCGGGACGCGGATACTCGAGGGGAACCACTCGCATACGGCTCCATTGTCCCTGCGAGCACGACGACACCAACCGGGAGGCCCGGGTTGAGCACGGGACAGGATGCTCCCAGCGCGGAAAGCACCCGGACGGACCTGCCGGAAGGCCGGTACGGCAAGACCCGCGACGCGCGGCCCGTCCGCTGGCGGCGCCTGGTGTTCGGCGCGATCGCGCTGCTGGTCAGCGGTGGTATCGCCTACGTCGCGTACGTGAACTTCGGCAGCGCGCCCATCGAGGGCGAACGCGTCGCGTTCAAAGAGGTGTCCGGCGACGCGATGGAGATCACCATCAACGTGACCAGGGACGATGTGAACCGTCCTGGAGTCTGCGTCGTCCGCGTCCGTGACAAGGCCGGGGCGGAAAGCGGCCGCAAAGAAGTACTGATTCAGCCTGGTTCGAAGAACAGCCGGGTGACGACCACCATCAAGAGCATCGGAAGGCCGGTCACGGCTGATATCTTCGGGTGCTCATACGATGTACCACGGTACCTGTCAAGGCCATAGCGGCCAACGGGGTGAAACGGGCGCCCAACGCCGAGGCGCGACCGAATTCGACCGGCGGCGATGCCTCGCGCCGTGTTACTCTGATCTACCGGCACGGCCCAAGACGGGCCGTGTTTTTCCTTTATCTCAGCCAGACCGGCGCGCCATGTCGGCCTGGTGGCCGGCTTGTACACCCAAGCCTGGCAGGCCCTACTAGGAGATGGTGACCGTGAGCGACACAAAGGTGACCTGGCTGACCCAGGATGCCTACGACAGGCTCAAGCAGGAACTCGACCACTACATCGAGCTCCGCCCGGTCATCGCCGCGAAGATCAACGATAGCCGGGAAGAGGGCGACCTCAAGGAGAACGGCGGCTACCACGCCGCCCGCGAAGAGCAGGGCCAGCACGAGGCCCGCATCCGCCATCTCCAGGAGCTCCTCCGCTCGGCCAAGGTGGGCGAGCCGCCCGCCAACGATGGCAGCGCGGGACCGGGCAAGGTCCTCACCGTGCGCTACGACGGTGACGACGAGGACGAGAACTTCCTCTTGGCGACCCGCGAAGAGGGCACCGAGGGTGGGCTGGACGTCTACTCGCCGGAGTCCCCGCTCGGCAAGGCGCTGCTCGGCGCCAAAGAGGGCGAGACCCGCGAGTACGAGCTGCCCAACGGCAGCATCCAGAAGGTGACGCTCGTCAAGGCCGTTCCTTACACCGGCAAGTGAGCACACCGCGCGCCCGGCCCGATATGGCCGGGCGTGCATATGGGCCGTTAGCGTGACCCCCGGATTATTCTGGAGGGAAACGATGAGCGAGCTACCGATCTGTGTCGCCTGTGGCATGCAGTACGCGGAACCCCGGTCCGACTGCCCGATCTGCGAGGACGAACGTCAGTACGTCCCGCAGGCGGGGCAGCGGTGGACCGACCTGAAGACCGTGCGCGAGAGCGGGACGTACACCGCGCGCGTCGAGGAGCAGGGCCCCGGTCTCATCGGGGTCGGGTCCACCCCTAACTTCGCCATCGGCGAGCGGGCGCTGCTGGTCAAGGCCGAATCCGGCAACTTCCTGTGGGACTGCGCCGGCTTCATCGACGACGACCTCGTCGCGCGGGTCCGCGAACTCGGCGGGATCACCGGGATCGCGATCAGCCACCCGCACTACTACACCACCATGGTCGAATGGGCCCACGCCTTCGACGTGCCCGTCTACCTGCACGAGAACGACCGGCAGTGGATCGGCAGGCAGGACCCGGCCATCAAACTGTGGAGCGGCGCGACCCTCGACGTCGCGCCCGACCTGCGGCTGCTCAACCTCGGCGTGCACTTCGACGGCGGGACGGTGCTGCACTGGCCCGGTGGCGAGAACGGCCGCGGCGCGGTGCTCGCGGGCGACATCCTGCAGGTCATCCCCGACCGCCGGTTCGTCGGCATGATGTACAGCTACCCGAACCTGATCCCGGAGCGCCCCGAGGTCGTCCGGCGCGCGGCCGAGATGCTCGAACCGTACGCGTTCGAGGCGATCTACGGCGCCTGGTGGGACGCGATCATCCGCACCGACGGGCACGCGGCGGTCCAGCGGTCGGCGAAGCGGTACCTGGGCCAGGTCGGCTAACACTCGTGAGTGGTAAGGACGGTTCTAACCGCCCCGTCTCTTAAGTACCTACTCGTGGCCTGGGGCCTTGTCCGAGTGAAGTCCGTGAAGGCCTCCTTCCCTACCTTGAGCGTCAGCGTTCCGGCAGAGTCGCATAAGTGCTGGTCGGCTGCACCTCTATAGCGGGACAAGACGAACGCGTCGTGGTGGACACGGCGGGAGCGGGCCCACGCAAGGGGCCTCACCCAGGTCCGGACTGTCCATAAGGGACACTTCTCGGGACAAATGTGCCCGATTTGGGCATCTTGCACTGTTTCGCGTGGCTGGATGGATGGCGCGTGTGATCAGACGGAGGACACGTGTGACTGGGTGGATGACACGCGGGAGCGGCAGGTTTCGTCGCGTGTCGTCCGGCTGGACACGCGTGTTCTCCGTTCACTCACGCGTACCCTCCGTCGGATCACGCGTGTCGCCCGATGGCAGGCACCTAAGACACAAGTGGCCCTCCACCCGAACCGCCACTCACGCCATTCCTCCGAAACCGCACCTGCAGCCCCGCGGCATCCAGAATCAGGCCTGCCCTACCTCGGCTCGATCAAGCTCTACCTCGACTTTGCCGGGACCCTGACCTGACGGTAGGGAAGGAGGCCTTCACGGACGGGGGCCCTCAAGGGGGCCTTCACGGCACAGCCGCTACCGAACTCGCCGTAGATACCTGAAACACTTTCGCCCCCTACCCACTCGCCTTCAGCTCCGGGCCAGCCGTTCCAGCAGCGGCCGTACGCGCGGCGGAACCGGCGTCGACAACGCGATCGACGTCGAGGTCCGCCGCACGTACGGCGCGCCGACCACCTCGTCGACCACCCGTTGCAGGTCGTCGTTGTCGCGCGCCACCATCCGCACGAAGAGGTCGCCCTGCCCGGTCGTCGCGTAGACCTCGCACACCTCGTCGATCGCGGACAACGCCGCCACGACCTCGGCCCGGCGCCCCTGCGCGATTTCGAGGACGGCGAACGCGGTGAGGCCGTAGCCCATCGCCGCGAGGTCGAGTTCCGGCGGGAAACCGCCGAGGATCCCGCGTTCGGTCAGCCGGTCCAGCCGTGCCTGCACGGTCCCCCGCGCGACGCCGAGACGACGGGCGCATTCGAGCACGCCGAGCCGTGGCGAGTCGGTGAGCAACAGCAGCAGCCGCGCGTCCAGCGCGTCGAGGTTTTCCGGCATCGCCCCTACCTCCTACACAGGTTGTCCACTATGACAGCGCCACCCCCGCCATCACTGGGCATAGTGTGCAGCAAAATCTTTGACCATTGCACATTTTGTCACGCGCTCGGATGCTTCTGGGCATGACGCACACAATGGAACCCCAGGGTGCTCTTGACGACGTGAGCTATGACCAGCTGCGTCAGCTCGTCGGCCTCGTCGACCACGATTCTTCGACCGACCCGTTCCCGGTGAAGTCGATGGACGCGGTGGTGTTCATCGCGGGCAACGCCACGCAGACCGCGTGGTTCTACCAGGTCGCGTTCGGTATGCGGCTCATCGCCTACTCCGGACCCGAGACCGGGAACTTCGAGCGCAAGTCGTTCGTGTTGAAGTCCGGCTCCGCCCGCTTCGTGATCACCGGTGGCGTCAAGCCCGACTCCCCGCTGCTCGACCACCACCGCCGCCACGGCGACGGCGTCATCGACCTCGCGCTCGAGGTCGCCGACGTCGACAAGTGCATCGAGCACGCCCGCGCGCAGGGCGCCACCGTCCTGGAGGAGCCGCACGACGTCTCCGACGACCACGGCACGGTGCGGATCGCCGCGATCGCGACCTACGGCGAGACCCGCCACACGCTGATCGACCGGTCGAAGTACACGGGCGTCTACCTGCCCGGCTACGAGCCGCGCGAGAGCAAGATCGTCCGTCCCGAGGGAGCGCCGAAGCGGCTGTTCCAGGCCGTCGACCACTGTGTCGGCAACGTCGAGCTCGGCAAGATGGACTACTGGGTCGACTGGTACCACCGTGTCATGGGCTTCGTGAACATGGCGGAGTTCGTCGGCGACGACATCGCGACCGAGTACTCGGCGCTGATGAGCAAGGTGGTCTCCAACGGCAACCACCGCGTCAAGTTCCCGCTCAACGAGCCCGCGATCGCGAAGAAGAAGTCGCAGATCGACGAGTACCTCGAGTTCTACGGCGGCGCGGGCTGCCAGCACATCGCGCTGGCCACCAACGACATCGTCACGACGGTGAAGGCGATGCGCGCGGCGGGCGTCGAGTTCCTCGACACCCCGGACTCCTACTACGACGACCCGGAGCTGCGCGCGCGGATCGGCGAGGTCCGGGTGCCGATCGAGAAGCTCAAGGAGCACCGCATCCTGGTCGACCGCGACGAGGACGGCTACCTGCTGCAGATCTTCACCAAGCCGATCGGCGACCGCCCGACGGTGTTCTACGAGCTCATCGAGCGGCACGGTTCGCTCGGTTTCGGCAAGGGCAACTTCAAGGCCCTCTTCGAGGCCATCGAGCGTGAGCAGGAACGCCGCGGCAACCTCTGACCCCGGCAGTTCGCAGGCGCGAAAGGGCTCTTCATCGCATTTGGTGCGGTGAGGGGCCCTTTCGCTGCGTGAGCGACCCGACTTTGTCGGCCCGGGGTGGTACACCGGACAAGCACTTAAAATCTCAGCGCTCCCCGGAACCGGTGGCGTCTTCGGACCGTCAGTGTGAAGACGTCAGCATGCAGCTTGTGGAAGGGTCCCGATGCCGGACAACGTCGACGCCAGCGAACAGATGGTGGACAACTGGACGAAGCAGATCCAGGAGACCGCCGCGCGCTATCAGGCGATGGCGGCGCGGATGCAGGGACAGACCGTGACGGAGCGGTCGAAGGACAACACCGTCGAAGTGACCATCGACGCCAAGGGCCTGCTCACCAATCTGGTCATCTCCGAAGCCGCGAGCGGCAAACGGATGGCCGAGGTCTCGGCGCAGGTCATGCGGCTCGTGCAGCTCGCGCAGTCCCGGATCCCCGAACTGCTGCAGCAGGCGATGGCCGAAACGGTCGGCACGACCGACGAGACGGCGAGCCGCGTGATCGCGGAAGCCCAGAGCACCTTCCCCGAAGCGCCGCCGGAGGAGGAACTCGCTCCGCCGGAGCCCGAGCGGCACCACCGCTTCGGCCCCGAAGAGGAGGAGCCCCCGCCGCCCGCCTCGTCCGCTCCGCCACAGCCGAAGCCGATCCCGCGCCGCCGCCGCACGCAGGACGACGATGACGACGAATTCGGCGGCAGCATCCTTTCGTAGACGTTCCATCCGGCCGGGTAGAGGGGAGACACCATGGCAGGCAAGGGTTACGAGCTCGGCTCCGACCTCGACGCGCACGCGAAGCAGATCGACGGCATCGCCGACGGACTGCGTACCGCGGTCGACGCCGCACAACAGGTGAGCATGCCGACCGACGCGTACGGCATCATCTGCCAGCCGTTCCGGATGATGCTCGACCCGGTCGAGGAATTCGGCATCAACGCGCTGACCAAGGCGGTCGAAGCCGCGACGGCGGTGGCGAACAACGTGCGGTCGGCGTCCAACGCCTATCACGCGCAGGACGAGAACTTCGCCGCGGAGCTGAAGAACGTGCAGGTGCCTGACTGATGCCCGAGGGAAATCCGCTCGTCGCGAAGGCGCCGACAGACGGTGACGGCCCCGGCCCCTTGACGGCCGGAAACAGCGAATACGGCTACGCGGCGGGTATCGGCGTCGCCGAGTCGGCCATGGACGCCTTCAACGGCATCTCGAACGGCGACTGGGTTGGCGGCGGGCTCGGCGTGCTGAGCCTCGCCGGCGAGATCGCCAGCGCGGCGATCGACCCGTTCGGCTACCTGATGTCGTCGGTGGCGTCGTTCCTGATGGAACACATGCAGCCGTTGAAGGACATGCTGGACGCGGTGGCAGGCGATCCGCCGGTGATCCAGTCGTACTCCGAAACCTGGGGCAACGTCGCCAAGAAGCTGGAAGACACCCAGGTCGAGTTCTCGAACACGGTCAAGAACGGCACCTCCGGCTGGACCGGCGAAGCGGGCGACCAGTACCGCAAACAGGCCGCGGAGCAGGCGGAGGCGATCGGCGCGGCGGCGACCGTCGCGGGCGGCATCAGCACCGTCGTGATGATCTTCGGCGAGATCGTCGCGTTCGTCCGCGAATTCATCCGCCAGCTGATCGCGGACGCGGTCGGCAAGCTCATCGCGTGGGTCATGGAGACGGTGTTCTCCCTCGGCTTCGGCACACCCATCGTGGTGGCGCAGGCCGTCACCGCGATCGCGAAGTGGGCCGCGAAGATCGCCGACAAGCTCAAGGAACTGTGCGACGCGATGCGGCGCGTCTCGCCGCTGCTCGGCAAGCTGGTCGACGTCTTCGAGAAGATCATCAAGATCTTCGGCAAGATCGCGGGCAAGATCACCGGCCTCGACGCGCTCAACCCCAAGAACATCAAGCCGGGCGGCTTCGTCCAGCGCGGCGGCCGCGGCGGCGGATCCGGCGGACCCGACGGCGGTGGCACGGGATCCGGGAACGGTCCGGACGGCGACGGTTCCGGCAGCGGATCCGGCGACGGCTCGAACGGTTCGGGCGACGGTTCCCACGGCTCGAACGGATCCGATGGCGACTCGGGCGGTTCGGGCGACTCCGGCCGGTCCGGTGACGGCTCCGGCGATTCCGGCTCGAACGGATCGAACGGTTCCGACGGTTCCAGCGGCGACTCCCCGTCGAGCACCGGCACCCGCGGCGGCGAGGGTGGCGGCTCACCGTCCACAAGGGACAGTAGTGGCTCCCCGTCCCGTTCGGACGGTGGATCCCCCGGCCACGCGGGCGATGGCGACGCACCGTCCACATCGGACGGAAACCTCGGCAGGACGCCGGACGGCGGTGGCTCGTCGCCGCGCTCCGGCGGCGGCACTCCCGCTCACACCGGCGACGGCGGTTCCCCCAGTTCCGCCCGAGCCGACACCTCGGCTCCGCACACCGGGTCCGACGGCGGTTCTCCGGCCAACACCGGCGATTCCGGTACGCCGAACCGCGCGCCGGACGGCGGTTCGCCGAGCCCGGCCCGCGCGGACAGCGGGCCCGCGCCGCAGACACGAGCCGACACCGGTGGCTCCCCGAGTCACACCTCCGACGGCGGCTCACCCGCCTCCACACCGCACACCCGCACCGACACCGGCGGCTCACCGAATCACACCCCCGACGGCGGCTCACCCGCCTCCACACCGCACACCCGCACCGACACCGGCGGCTCCCCGAGTCACACCCCGGACGGCGGCTCACCGAGCCCCACGCGCGCGGACACCGGCGGTTCGCCCAGCCACACCGGCGACGGCGGCGGTTCGCCCCGGACACACGGCGGTGACGGCGGTGGTTCGCCCACCCCGCGTTCCGACCCGTCGCCCGGCCACCACGGCGGCAACGACGGCGGCAGCCCCACCCGGCCGACCGACAGCTCCACCACGACCAGCGGGACAGCGCCCACGGCGCCGCGGCTCGGCGACGCCGGCCCGTCACACGTGCCCTCGCAGCGCGGCGGCACCGGTGGCGACGGTTCGCCCAGCGTCCCGCCGCAGGGTCAGCCGGTGGCCGGCGGCATGCCGCCCCAGGGCGCGCCTGGCGGCGGTACTCCCGGCGGGACCCCGGGTTCGCCCGGTGGCAGGCCGCCGGGTGGCGGTTGGACCGGCACGCCCGGTTCGCCGCGCACCCCGGACACGCAAGCCCCGCGCACTCCCGACACCCACACCGGCCCCAGCCGGGGTCCCGGCCAGACCGGTCCCGGTGGGCGGCCGAACCAGCCCCATCAGCCGCAACCGGTGGCCCGTGGCAACGACTTCGGCCCCGGCGCGCAGCCGCACACCGGCACGCCGGGCACGCACGGCCCCGGCTCCCGGCCCGGCGGCACCGGTCCCGGCAACACCGGACCGGGCGGCCGCGGCCCCGGCGGCCACTCCGGGCCGCCGCATTCGCCGGACGGCCACGGTCCCGACGGGCACGGCCCGCGCCAGGACCCGAACGGTCATCCCGACGGCTCACCGCATGACCGCGGCCCCGACGGCGAACCGGACCGGCCGCTGACGCCGGACGAGGTGAACCAGCGGCATTCCGAAGGCACCCCCGCGGGTAGCTCGTATCACCGCGGAGACCCGGACATGGGCGACCTGCCGCACCGCGTCCAGCCGGACCCGGACGGCCGCTACACGGTCGACGTGCACGTCACCCCGGACGGGCACGCCCGGATCGGCAATCGCACCTACACCCCCGAGGAATTCGCGGACATCCTGCGCCGCAACGGCGATTACGACGGTCGCCCGATCAGGCTGATCGGCTGCGACGCCGGCTCGAACGACTTCGCGCGCCGTCTGTCCCGGGAACTCGACACCGAGGTCATGGCGCCGAGCAAGCCGGCGTGGACCGACTCGAACGGGCGTGTCTTCTCGTCCGACTACGAGATCGGGCCCGACGGCCGCCCCCGGCCCAAGATCCCGCCGAACGGCGAATGGGACGTCCACAGCCCCGACGGCACCGCCCGCCGGGCGAGCGACGACGGCTTCACGCCGGACACCTCGCACGCGGACAAGCAGGACGTGGACGCCGACAGCGCCCGCAGCCGCGGCGACGGCGACGACGAGGGCCAGCCAGGCTGGCAGGACAAGCCGGACGAGAACGGCCGGACACCGCGGCAGAAGATCGCCGACGAGAAGTACATCAAGGCGAACTACTACGAGTATCCCGGCAAGGACGGCCCTGAGCTGCGGATCAACCCGCGCCGTAGTGTCAACAACCCCGACTACGACGCGAATCCGCCGCAGGTCGACCTGGTCAACGGCCAGCCGAGGTTCAAGAGCGAACGTCCGCCCGCCGAATTCCAGGGCTTCGACAAGGACCGCTCGGACAGCTTCCCGCCGAAGCGCGAGGACAAGCCGGAGACGGGTTCGGATGGTCAAGACGGGGACTCGCGGAGTCCGTCCCAGCAGGACCCCTCTTCGGACGTTCCCGACCAGCGCGCACCGGGCGAAGACGTCGACACGCGGAACTGGCGGGAACGCGACTACGACCGGATCGACGAGAAGATCGAGGAACGGCGCCTCAAGCAGGACGACTTCGACAAGACGACCGAAGGGACCGACGAATGGTCCAAAGCCTTCGGCGAGAAGAACCACGCTTCGGAAGTACTGGGTGAGGAGGCTTCGAACCACGCCATCCGAGACCGCCTGCACCGTGACTTCAGCGCGTCCTTCCCCGACGAACAATTCGACGTGCGACCCCATCCGGACGCCCCGGAAGGAAGTCAGCGCTACCAGATCGTCGACTCGAACGGTGAGGTCCGCGCCGACATCACCCCCCGGCACCCGACCGACGGCAGCAAGCCGGGAGCGGGCAATTTCGACCACATCTGGGAGGTCAAGTACGCCGGCGTCAAGGACCCCCACTACGTCGTCCACGAGGCGAAAGGGCCGGGCGGCAAGCCCAGCACGCGTTACCTCAAGGCCGAAGACCGCGTTGTCCGGCAAGGACATCCGGACTACTACGACGACCTCGTGGCCAAGACCAGGAAAACGGATCCGGGCCTCGCCGACGACCTGGAGCGCGCGAAACTGGAGAAGCGGCTCGACTACATCGAGATCAGGGCGCAGGTCGACGAGTCGGTCACCCCGCATGTGAACCTCGGATACGATTTCAAGCCGTACGGCGGGTTCGGCTATAAATCGCCGCTGCCCGAGCCGCCGCCGACGCCGAACGAGGGATGAGACTCATGACAACCGTGCCGAGGCACTCGGTGGACCGGGACGCGGTCCAGAAGCTCCTCGACGTCCTCGCTCCGCAGATCAGCTTCTACATCGACTACGTCGAGCAGGATCCGGCCGCGTTGAAGAACGTCCTGGGCCGGGCACTGGCGCTCACCCAGTACGAGTCCGTTCTGGACCCGACGGCCGCGGAAGCGCAGACCTGGGAGGATCTCCGGACCTCGGCTCAGGCCGCGACGGCGATCTTCACCGCGGCCGCCGCCGGGGAAGGCGAGATCGAAGCCGTGGTCGCGAAACCCTCGCGGTTCAAGGCCACCGGCCCGGTGTCCTATGCGAACGCGGGTGCCTGGCTTTCCGCCGTCTGGCTCGCGATCGTCAGCAGGGAAGACGACCTCGTCCGGCAGCTGTGCGCCATTCCGGAGGAAGTACTGCGGGCCTCGGGTGTCGAGCACGACGCCTATGTCTATCCCTGGGTGCAGACCATCCGGAACTTCCTGACGAACCAGGAGATCACTCCCGAACTGTTCAACACCGTCATGGACGGCACCGACCCCGACGCCGGGGGAAGCACGCCGCCGCGCGTCATGGCACAGCTCGTCTATCCGCCGGTCGAAATGTTCTACTACCTGCTCCGCCGCGACTCGGACAAGTTCGTCGTCTCCCTGGTACGCGCGCTGGAACAGCACCGGAAGTACTGGACGAGCGACGAGGACCTGGCCGACGAGCCCGACGGCTTCATCGCGTTCGCCCCGCTCGCCATCGCGGTGCTGGCCAAGTCCGTCGGGATGTCCGTGGAAGTGGAGTCGGAGTACCTGCCGTCGAACTTCCTCCAGGGCACCCGCCCGTCCGCGTGACGTCGGCGCGGATGAAGAGGGAGGGCTCATGAGCCGACCACAGGTGCCGTTGAACCAGCAGCAGCAACAGCAGCTCGTCTGGCAGATCGGCCATGCCCTCGCGACCCCGCTGCCGCCGGGCTGGCAGCAGATGCGCGTCGAGTACCGGGCGGCGGGCAGGCATGTCGAGGTCGACCTGCTCGTCACCGGTCAGGACGGGCTGCCTCGCCCGGTGCAGCCGAGCCCGGAAGCCGTGCAGCTGCTCGGAAATCTTCGTGCGGGGATGTACCAGCCCGGCCGGGGGACCTGGCTGAGCGCGATCCTGGTCTATGGCTCGGCGACGGTGCTCGGCACGGACTTCCTGCTGGACGTCGAGCCGCCGTGGCGGCAGGCGCCACCGCCGATCGGCTTCCAGGACGAGCTCCGGTTCTTCCCGCGCGCCGAGCAGAACATCCCGCCGTGGCTGCGGCAGCGGGCCGGCCTGGAACCCGCCCAGCCCGCCGAGCCGTTGGTGGCGACCCCGCCCGCGGAGACGCCGGAGGCCTTGAAGTCTCCGCGTGTCTACGACGGGCTCGACGAATCAGGCCGTCCGGTGGTGGACCGCGAGCCGCTGTCCCCCGCGGAGCGGGACCGCGTGCTGGAGTACCTCGACGGCGCCCCGGTCGTGCTGGCGTCACGGACCTATGACGCCGACGCGTTCGAACCCGACCGGGAACCGTTGGTGCCGTTGAACTTCCGCACGGACGGCCGGTGGTACTGGCCGGGCGCGGTCGCCTACTACCTGCGCGAGCACGACGTGGCGCCCGATCCCGAACTGCTCACCCACATCCGGGCGCTGCGGTTCACCCTGCCGGAGGTCGGCGAGCCCGAACGCGAACTCGCGGTCGCCGCCATCACCGGCCAACCGTCCACTTAGGACCAGCCACCCTACAGGCGACGAGGCCCCCTGTCGTGCGATGAAGGGGCCTTTCATGGCGAATTTTGCGATGAAAGGCCCCATCATCGCGCTCAAACGACCGTCCAACCCGCCTTCTGCAGCGCCTCCGCCACCTCGGCGCAATGCGAAGGACCGCGAGTCTCCAGCGCGAGGGAGATCTCGACCTCTCCGAGCGCGAGACTCCCCGAAACCCGCGAATGCTCGACGTCCAGGACGTTCGCGCCCAGTTCGCTGACGCGAGAAAGCACCGAAGCGAGCGAGCCCGGCCTGTCCGGCACCAGTAGCCGCAGCTTCAGGTAGCGGCCGCCCGCGGTCATCCCGTGCCGGACGATCTGGAGCAGCAGCACCGGGTCGACGTTGCCGCCCGAAAGAATCGCCACGATCGGCGGCTCGAAGGCGCCCGGATGCTGCATCAGTGCCGCCACCCCGGCCGCGCCCGCCGGTTCGACGACGAGTTTCCGCCTTTCCAGGCAAAGCAGCACCGCCCGCGAAAGCGACTCCTCGGTCACCGTCACGACGTCGTCGACCAGTTCGGCGACGTGCGCGTAGCTGATCGGCCCAGGCTGGCCGACGGCGATCCCGTCGGCCATCGTGTGCATCTCACGCAGCCGGACCGGCTCGCCCGCGGCCAGCGACGGCGGATACGCGGCGGCTTCCTCGGCCTGGACGCCGACGATCCGCACTTCCGGCCGGAGCGCCTTCACCGCCGAAGCGACCCCGCCGACCAGACCGCCGCCTCCGGTCGAGACCAACACTGTCCGGACACCCGGGACCTGGTCGAGGATCTCCAGCCCGACGGTGCCCTGCCCGGCGATGATGTCCGCGTGGTCGAACGGGTGGATGAACACCGCCCCGGTGCGCTCGCCGAACGCGATCGCCTCGGCAAGGGTCTCCTCCAGTACCTCGCCGTGCAGGTGGACGTCGGCGCCGTAGCCGCGGGTGGCGGCGAGTTTCGGCAGCGGCGCGCGTTGCGGCATGAAGACCGTCGCCTTCGTCCCAAGCAGCGCCGACGCGAGCGCGACCCCTTGCGCGTGATTGCCCGCGCTCGCCGCGACCACCCCGCGGGCGCGTTCCTCGGCGGACAGGCCGTGGATCCGGGTGTACGCCCCGCGGATCTTGAACGAACCCGTGCGCTGGAGGTTCTCGCATTTGAGGTGGACCGGGCCGCCATGGAGCTTCCGAAGATCTCTGGCGTGCTCCATGGGAGTCACGCGAGTCACGCCTTCCAGCAGCTTGCGGGCCGCCCGGACCCTCTCGACGCCGACCAGTTCCATGACCGGATGATGCCACCTGGCGGATACGTCACGTGACAAGTTCACTGTCCGGGTACCCTTGACGACGGCGGTGAAGGCGACCAGGGAGCGCGCATGGCACGGGGGAACATCGGCAGGGTCCGGGCGACCCGTTCCGCCGGATTACTGCCGGCCGTGCTGGCCCTGACCTCGGCCGCGCTGCTGACCGGCGCCGCGGTCTACACGGTCGATCGCGCCGGTTGCGTGGACCCGGGCCAGTACATCCGGCACGACAATCACATCGAACTCGTCGGCGGCTGCGTCGACGGCTCCGAACTGCCCGCCGCGCCGCAGGGGACCACGCACGAAGCCGACTCGGAAGTCGGCGGCGTCCAGCCCGGCAGCTTCCGCCCGTAACCGGGCGATTCCTCCCACCACACCGCGCTGACCAGCGCGAAAAGAGCAAGGGACCTTTGCTGTCACTTAGTTAGCATTCCTACGCTAACGATAGCAAAGGTCCCTTGCTCCCACTCTGGGCTCGGCGGCGGTCAGCCCAGGGCCTTGGCCAGGTCGTCGACCAGGTCGCTGCCGTCCTCGATGCCGACGGACAGGCGCAGCAGGTTGTCCGGCACCTGCAGGGTCGACCCCACGGTGCTCGCGTGCGTCATCCGGCCCGGGTGCTCGATGAGCGATTCGATACCGCCCAGCGACTCCGCGAGGATGAACAGCTTCGTCTTCGACGCGACGTCGAGCGCGGCCTGCTCGCCGTCGACGTGGGTGAACGAGATCATCCCGCCGAAGCGTCGCATCTGCTTCGAAGCGACCTCGTGGCCCGGGTGCTCCGGAAGGCCCGGGTAGTAGACGCGCTCGACCTTCGGGTGCTTCAGCAGCATCCGGGCGATCAGTTCGGCGTTGTCGCTGTGCCGCTCCATCCGCAGCGCCAGCGTCTTGATCCCGCGCAGCGTCAGCCACGCGTCGAACGGGCCGGGCACCGCACCGGCCGCGTTGCGCAGGTAGAACAGCTGCTCGCGCAGTTCGTCCTCGTTGGTCAGGATCGCGCCACCGACGACGTCGGAGTGCCCGCCGAGGTACTTGGTCGTCGAGTGCAGGACGACGTCCGCGCCCAGCGAAAGCGGGTTCTGCAGGTACGGGGTGGCGAAGGTGTTGTCGACGACCAGACGGGCGCCGGCGCCGTGCGCGACCTCGGCCAGCGCGGCGATGTCGGCGATCCCCAGCATCGGGTTCGTCGGCGACTCGCACCAGATCAGCTTCGTCTCCGGCCGGATCGCGGCGCGGACCTCGGCGATGTTCCCGAGATCGGCGACAGTGTGCTCGACTCCCCACAGGCTGAGCACCTTGTCGATCAGCCGGAACGTGCCGCCGTACGCGTCGTTGCCGAGCACGAGGTGGTCACCGGGACGCAGCGTCGCCCGCAACAGGACGTCACTGGCCGCCATCCCCGACGCGTAGGCCAGGCCGTGCCGGGCACCTTCCAGCGCCGCGAGCGCGACCTCCAGCGCGGTGCGGGTGGGGTTCGCGGTACGCGAGTATTCGTAGTCGCCCTCGCGCGTACCGCCGACGCCGTCCTGCGCGTAGGTCGACGTCTGGTAGATCGGCACGATGACCGCGCCGGTCCGGGGATCAGGGGTCTGCCCGGCATGGATCGCGCGTGTCTCGAAGCCCAGCAGAGAGTAGTCGTCGGCCATACCGTCAAGGGTACGACCACCACCCCGGGATCCCATCGTCTGGGATCGAACTCACCACTGGCCGGGTGGCGGACCCTGCTGCGGCGGCGGCGGATAACCGGCAGGCGGGTATCCGGGCGGCGCCTGGGGATACCCGAAGTTCTGCGGCGGCATGAACGCCGCGGGCTGCTTCCCGGCCGCGAGCCAGCGGCCGGTCGGCGGGAGCAACGCCAGCACGATGGTCGCGATCGCCGGGATCAGCAACTGGACGATCAGTCCGAGGAATCCGTAGGCGACCGAGACTCCTCCGTACACGTAGAAGAAGCCCACCCCGGTCGCGCGCAGAACGACAAGGACGATCCCGAAGAAGATTCCCGCGCCCGCGCCGATCACGACGAGCATGCGCCCGACGCTCTTGCGCCGGAGCAACAGGATTCCGCCGATCAGCAGGAGCACCGCGACGGCGAGGTCGAGGATCCCGCCGACGATGTAGTACGACCGCACCCGGTTGATCAGCAGGATGATCGCCCGGACGAGACCGGACAAGAACCACACGCCGCCGAGGATCGCGAGGATCCCGGCGATGACGCCGGTGGCACCGTTCGGCTTCCGCGCCATTCCGGGTGGCGGATAGGCGCCGGGTGGCGGATAGCCGCCTTGCGGCGGGTACTGCTGATACGTCATCGCTCCCCCTGTCGAGATCCTCGCCTCATCCTGTCAGCCCCGCTACCGGCCGGGAAGCCGATCCTGCTTCGACGGGCTCTTCGTCATCACGCCGCTTTCCCTCCAGCCAATCCGAAGAGCGGAGAGGGCCATGGCGAAGAGCATGAACGCGACCAAGTCGTTCGTGACCGTCGGCTGCCCGTCCACCTCGGCGAAGAAGTAGGCCCGGGCATCCCCGTCGACGAGCAGAGTGGCTACCAGCCCGAGCGCCGCCCCGGCGACCACGAGGGTGCGGCCGAGCGGCTTCCCCCCAGCCGAAGAGCGAGGACGGCCGCGCCGATCGCGGTCGCCGAAGACTGGTTCTGGCTCATGGAACTCCCCCAAGTCGAGCCGGCGGACGACCGCCGGACTCCTCAGGGTCTCACCGACCGCGTTGCTGCGGAAACTGGTTCTGCGGCCGGTAAGGCTGGACCGGGGCAGGCCGCCAGCGCAGATACTTCAGCGTCGGCGGGATGATCGCGAAGATCACCGTGAACGGCACGACCGCGAAGATGACCACGCGGACGATGGCGACGAAAGACTCGAACTCGAACTGCGTACGGAAGTACACGCCGTAGGTCCCGTTGAACGCCAACGGTTCCATCACTACGGCGGCGATCACCATCAGTGAGCCGAAGATCAACAGCGCTGCGCCGGCGACCGAGCGGAAGAACGCCGACAGTGCACCGACCAGGAGGAACAGCGCGGCCAGCAGGTACAGGCCCAACGCGGTCAGCACGAGACCGGGCAGATCGCCGATGCTGAACCCGGACGGCAGCTTCAGAAAGAAGTAGATCGGGAGGTACCCGGCGGCGACCGCGGCGACGAGCCCGAGCAGTGCGGCGATGATCGCCGTCGCTCCGGCCGGCCTCGCCTGCGGTGCGGGATATCCGAAACCGGCCGGTCCGGGCTGCTGCGCGGGATCTCCGTACGGGCCGGTCACGTCGCCCCCATCAGCCGGGTGTCGGTCAACGGCGCTCACCCTAGCCCGGTGGACCCGGTCGTGGAGGACGAATCGGAAGACATCGACGGAAACAGAACGCCCCCGGCCGACCGGCCGGGGGCGTTCTGCACGAAACCGTTCAGTGGCTGCTGATCACCACTGCTGCGGCGGCTGGCCGGGCTGCTGACCCGGCTGGCCGAAACCGCCACTGGGCGGCCCCTGCTGACCAGGCTGCTGCCCGAAACCACCCTGCTGCTGCGGTTGGCCGAAGCCGCCCTGCTGCTGCGGCTGCTGACCGAAACCGCCCTGCTGCTGACCCGGCTGACCGAAGCCACCGCCGGGCTGGCCGGGCTGCTGGTGCTGCTGGCCGAAACCGCCTTGCTGGCCCGGCTGCGGGAACCCGCCCGAAGACGGACCGGGCTGGCCGTAGGGATTCTGCTGCTGACCGTACGGTCCGGGCTGACCCGGCTGCCCCGGCTGACCGAAGCCGCCCTGCGGCGGACCGCCGAAACCTCCCGGCTGGCCGCTCTGCGTGGCGCCGAGCGCCGAGCCGCCGCCACCGAGACCGACGAACTTCGTGGTCGCCGGGATCAGGCCCAGCACACCGATGATCAGGATCAGGATGCCGAAGATCAGGTGCGGCAGGCCGATGCCGATGCCGACCTTGTCACCCAGCGGTCCGAGCTCACGCTTGAACTCCTCCGACGGCGTCGTGCCGAGCAGCAGGAGCAGACCGAAGAGGAACAACAGCGCACCGGACGCGGTGACCGCGATCGGCACGATCTTCTTGAGCGAGGCCGGAAGCTTGCCCACCAGTGCGAGACCGGCACCGGACGCCGTCGCGATGAGCGAGGCGACCAGCAGCAGGATCACGTACAGCCAGACGATGCCGGGACCGACCGTCCCGGCCTTGTCGAGGAACTGCTGCAGTGCCTCGTCGCTCGGCGCGTTGCCGAGGCCTTCGGAGTAGTCGCTCGCGTCGCCGAAGTACACGAAGCTGAAGATCAGCGCGAGAAGACCGAGAAGGCCGACCAGTCCACCGGCGATGAACCCGAACATCGGGTTCCCGCCGCCGCCACCGGCGGGAGCGGAGCTGTAGCCCTGCGGCGGTCCGCCGAAACCGGGCTGCTGGCCGAAACCGCCCTGCGGCTGCCCGCCGAACCCCTGCTGGGGCTGGCCGAAACCGGGCTGCTGCTGGCCCTGCGACGGGTCGAACCCGCCCGACTGGGGCCCACCGAAGCCCTGCTGCTGACCAAAGCCGCCACCCTGGGCGCCGTAGGCACCGGCGGCCGGGTTGTCGGCCGCGCTCGGCGGCGGGGCGTACGGGATGGCGGGCGGCTGCGAACCCGGCGGCACGAGCTGGGTGGAGTCGGCGCCGGGGGCTTCCCCGCCACCGCTCACCGGCTGGACGACCTGGGTGGCGTTCGCGTCGCCGGAACCCTGCTGCACCGGCTGGACGACCTGTGTCGCGTCACCGCCGGGACGGGCGGGCTGCACGACCTGCGTGGGCTCCGGCGTGTCGCCGAACCCGCCACCCTGGGGCTGCTCATACGAAGGCTGCCCGTACTGCGGTTGCCCGTAGTCGGGCTGCGCGGGCTGCACCACCTGGGTCGGTTCCGGGGAACCGAACGGGTTGTCTTGCTGCGGCTGGGGGCCACTCGGGGGTCCCTGCGGTGGCTGGGCGCCACCCCAAGGCTGATTCGGTGGCTGCGGAGCACTCATTTGGGTCTTGAACCCCCTTGACGAGGACATAAAAGTTCAACTCACCCAATACGCTATCGGATAGCCGGGTGGGCCGCTCGTAACGCCCCGGCCCGGCCATCCGATGGAATGCCTCTTTAGCGTCCCGCGAGAAACGCGAGCAGGTCGTGACGGGTGACCACGCCCGCCGGCTTGCCGTCGACCAGCACCAACGCGCCGTCGGCGCCCGACAGCGCGTTCATCGCCGAACCCACCTGTTCACCGGCGCCGATGGTCGGCAGCGGCGGCGACATGTGCTGTTCGAGCCTGTCGGCCAGCTGCGCCTTGCCGGTGAAGAGCGCTTCGAGCAGGTCACGTTCGTTGACCGCGCCGACCACCTCGGCCGCCATGACCGGCGGTTCCGCGCTGACCACGGGCATCTGGCTGACGCCGAACTCCGAAAGGATCGCCACCGCTTCGGCGACCGTTTCGTTCGGGTGACTGTGCACCAGGCTGGGCAGCGAGCCGCTCTTCTTCATCAGGACGTCGCCGACGGTCGCGCCGCTGGAATCCGGCGGCAGGAAGCCGTAGGAGGACATCCAGTCGTCGTTGAACACCTTGGTGAGGTAGCCGCGGCCGCCGTCGGGCAGGAGCACGACGACGACGTCGTCCGGGCCGAGCCCTTCGGCGAGCTTGAGCGCGGCGGCGACGGCCATGCCGCACGAGCCGCCGACGAGCAGCCCCTCCTCGAGCGCGAGACGGCGGGTGATGTCGAAGGAATGCGCGTCCGACACCGGGATGATCTGGTCGGCGATGTTCCGGTCGTAGGTGTCCGGCCAGAAGTCCTCACCGACGCCCTCGACCAGGTACGGGCGCCCGGAGCCGCCGGAGTAGACCGAGCCTTCGGGGTCCGCGCCGATGACCCGGACCCGGCCGTCGCTGACCTCTTTGAGGTACTTGCCGGTGCCCGAGATCGTGCCACCCGTGCCGACGCCGGCGACGAAATGCGTGATCTTGCCCTCGGTCTGGCGCCAGAGTTCCGGGCCGGTCGAGTGGTAGTGGCTGGCGGGGTTCTCCGGGTTGGCGTACTGGTTCGGCTTCCAGGCGCCCTCGATCTCACGCACGAGGCGGTCGGAGACGTTGTAGTAGGAGTCAGGATGCTCCGGCGCGACCGCTGTCGGGCACACCACGACACGGGCGCCGTAGGCCTTGAGCACGTTGCGCTTGTCCTCGCTGACCTTGTCCGGGCAGACGAACACGCACTTGTACCCCTTGCGCTGCGCCACCATGGCCAGCCCGACGCCGGTGTTGCCGGACGTCGGCTCGACGATGGTGCCGCCGGGCTTCAGCTCGCCGGAGCGCTCCGCGGCCTCGATCATCCGCAGCGCGATACGGTCCTTGACGCTGCCGCCGGGGTTGACGTACTCGACTTTGGCGAGGATGAGCGGTTGCAGCCCCTCGGCCAGTGCGTTCAGCTTGACCAGCGGGGTGTTGCCCACGAGGTCCACGATGTGCTCGACGTAATCCACAGTGACAGCCTAAACGCCGCTGGTCGGGATGTGCCCACTCAACTCCGGCGGGCTCTGGCCGCCCGGAAGGTGTTGGCCGAAAGAGTGGCGTAGGTCGCGTTCGCCTTTGACCCGCACCTCCCTCCGGTGGAGGATGCCGGGTGAGCAACCGCTTAGCGCGTGTCTGGATCGAGAACAAGGGAGTGTCGTTCCATGCCCGAAGCCGTCATCGTCTCCACCGCCCGATCCCCGATCGGCCGCGCCGGCAAGGGATCGCTGGTGAGCATGCGCCCGGACGATCTCACCGTGCAGATGGTCCGCGCCGCGCTCGACAAGGTCCCCGAACTCGACCCGACGCAGATCGAAGACCTCATGCTGGGCTGTGGTCTCCCCGGCGGCGAGCAGGGCTTCAACATGGGCCGCGCGGTCGCCGTCGAACTCGGCTACGACCACCTGCCCGGTTGCACCATCACGCGTTACTGCTCGTCCAGCCTGCAGACCACCCGCATGGCGCTGCACGCGATCAAGGCGGGCGAAGGCGACGTGTTCATCTCCGCCGGCGTCGAGACCGTCTCGCGCTTCGCCAACGGCAGCTCGGACTCCTGGCCGAACACCCACAACCCGCTCTTCGCCGACGCCGAGGCCCGCACCGCCCAGGTGGCCGCCGAAGGCGCCGACAGCTGGACCGACCCTCGCGAGAACGGCGCCCTGCCGGACGTCTACATCGCGATGGGCCAGACCGCCGAGAACCTCGCGCGGCTGAAGAACGTGTCGCGTGAAGAGATGGACGAGTTCGGCGTCCGTTCGCAGAACCTCGCCGAGAAGGCCATCGCGGACGGCTTCTGGGCCAAGGACATCACGCCGGTGACCCTGCCGGACGGCACCGTGGTCTCGAAGGACGACGGCCCGCGCGCCGGAGTCACCCTCGAAGGCGTCTCCGGCCTCAAGCCGGTCTTCCGCCCCGACGGCCGCATCACCGCCGGAAACTGCTGCGCGCTCAACGACGGCGCCGCCGCGGTGATCATCATGTCCGACACCAAGGCGAAGGAACTCGGCCTCACGCCGCTCGCCCGCGTCGTCTCGACCGGCGTTTCGGGACTGTCGCCGGAGATCATGGGCTATGGCCCGGTCGAGGCGTCGAAGCGGGCGCTCGCGCGCGCCGGGATGGCGATCGGCGACATCGACCTCGTCGAGATCAACGAGGCGTTCGCGGCGCAGGTCATCCCGTCCTACAAGGACCTCGGGATCGACCTCGACAAGCTGAACGTCAACGGCGGCGCGATCGCCGTCGGCCACCCGTTCGGCATGACCGGCGCGCGGATCACCTCGACGCTGATCAACTCGCTGCAGCACCACGACAAGCAGTTCGGCCTCGAGACGATGTGCGTCGGCGGCGGCCAGGGCATGGCGATGGTGCTGGAGCGCCTCTCCTGACCCTTTGACCTGCGAAAAGAGAGCAAGGGACCTTTGCTAGCGTTAGTTAGTGCGCTAACGAACGCTAGCAAAGGTCCCTTGCTCTCTTCCGGGCCTAGTGGGTCATGATCGGCGGCGCCGCGGGGACCTCGCCGTCGGCCGCGCCCTCCGGCAACGCGGGCTTGGTCTTCGGCAGGAACGCCGCCGGGATCAGGCACAGCGCCAGCAGGATCATCGACCACAGGAACGTCGTCGAGAACGAGTCCGCGGCCAGTCCCGCGGCCGCCTCGTGCGTGGCCGGGTTCATGATCGCGCCCGTCGCGGCGAGCTGCCCCTGAGCGGTCGGCACGCCGAACTTCCCGGCCAGCTGTGCCGCGAGAATGATCGACAGCACGGCCGCGCCGATAGCTCCGGCGGTCTGCTGGAAGATGTTCGTCGCCGTCGACGCCCTCGCCATGTCCTTCGGCTCGAGCGTCTGCAGCGCGGCCGAGGTGATCGGCATCATCGTCGCGCCCATGCCGAGCCCGATGACGAACAGCGCCGAAAGCAGCAGCCAGTACGGCGTCGTCGCGGTGACCTGGGTGAACGAGATCAACCCGGCGAGCATCAGCACGAGTCCGGGCAGCACGATCTTCCTGGCGCCGATCTTGTCCGCCAGCCTGCCCGCCATCGGCATGGTCAGCATCGCGCCGAGACCCTGCGGTGCGAGCAACAGCCCCGCGTTCATCGCCGACTCACCGCGGGCGAGCACGAAGTACGTGGGCAGCAACAGCATCGCGCCGAAGAACGCGACGCAGAAGAACGTCATCGTCACCATCGCGACGGAGAACGACCGGTTCTTGAACAGCTTCAAGTCGACCAGCGGGTTCGAAACCCGGTTCGCCCGCAGCACGAACGCCACCAGCAACACGATCCCGGCCAGCGCGGGCAGCCACACGTCCACCGCGCCGACACCACCCGCCGACGGGATGTTCGAAACGCCGAAGATCAACGCCGCCAGCCCCGGCGACACCATCAGCATGCCGACGAAGTCGAACCGCTCGCCGGGCTCCGGCCGGTCCTTCGGCAGCAGGCGCCAGGCCAGCGCCAGCGTGATCAAGCCGATCGGCAGGTTGATGTAGAAGATCCAGCGCCAGCTCACCGCGTCGACCAGCCAGCCGCCGAGGATCGGGCCGCCGATCGGGCCGAGCAGCATCGGCACGCCGAGCACGCCCATCACGCGCCCGATCCGGTGCGGCCCCGCCGTCCTGGTCAGGATCGTCATACCGGCGGGCATCAGCATGCCGCCGCCGAAGCCCTGCAGGATCCGGAAGACGATCAGCGATTCGACGTCCCAGGCCATCCCGGCGAGCATCGATCCGATCAGGAACAGCCCGATCGCCACCATGTAGAGGCGCTTGGTGCCGAACCGGTCCGAGGCCCAGCCGGTGACCGGGATGACCGTGGCCAGCGCCAGCATGTACCCGGTCGCGATCCACTGGATGGTGTCGAAGGACGTCTGGAACTCGATGGTCAGCTTCTGGAGCGCGACGTTGACGACCGTCGTGTCGAGGATCGCCATGATCGCGCCGAGGATGACGACGGCGGCGACCTTGAGCACGCCGGCGTCGAGTTTGTCTCCGGCGGGCGCGGCCGGACCTTGCGTTGACATGAAAAACCCGTCCCTGGTGATCAGCGGACGCGACGACCCCCGCCGGTCGCGACTGCGAAATTGATGCCCGGCACCTGCGCCGGGCCTTCCCCATGACACTTGTGCACTAATGCACAAGCGAGAACATGTAGCCGAGGGTAGCCGAACACGGGTTTTACCTGCCAGCTTTTTCCCCGTATGCGGGCCGAAAGGGCAAGCCCGCATACGGTTTGTCACACTGGGTGATCAGCAGACGCTGTCTGTGGGAGCCGGGTTGCCGAGCCCGAAAAGCGGCCGAAGCTTGAGCCCGATCCAAGTGCCGCCGAGCGCGAACACACCCCACAGCCAGCCGTGCAGACTGCCGACGGAGATACCGCCGAGGTAGGCGCCGATGTTGCAGCCGCCCGCCATCCGCGCGCCGACACCCATCAGGATCCCGCCGAGCACCGCGGCGACGGCGGTGCGCCACGGGATCGAACTGTGGATCTTCCACGCGCCTGCCGCCGCGGCGGCGATCCCCGCGCCGACCATGATGCCGATGTCGGTGAGGCTGTTCTTGTCCTTCCAGATCGGCGCCGCCAGCGAAGCCGCGTTCGCCTTGAGACGCCAGAACTCCCACGTCTCCGGGTGCAGCCCGAACACCTGCAGGATCTTGGCGCCCCACAGGCTGAAGGCGCTCGTCACACCCCAGATCCCGCCGGAGACCAGGAAGACCGCGCCTGCCAGCACGCCGAGGACGACAGCTCCGACGAGGATCGGCCACGAGCCGCGGAAGATCCGGGCGAAGCCGTGCGCGGTCGGCACGACGCCGACCGGCGGCGGAGTGCGGCGCTTCTGCACGAACCGGGTGCCCAGCACGATCGCGGCGAGAACGGCGACGGTGATCGCCCACGAACCGAACCAGCCGACGTGGTCGGCGAGCAGGACGCCCTTGAACTCGGGCCAGCCCGAAAGCAGCGGATACGCCCACGTGTAGAGGACCGATCCGGTGATGAACCCGCCGAGGGTCAGCACGATCGTCGACTGCCCCGAGCCGACCGCGAACAGCGTTCCCGACGCGCAAGCACCGCCCAGCTGCATGCCGATGGCGAAGATCGTCGCGCCGACGAACAACGCGAGTCCCAATCCGCCCGCGGTCGGGTTCGGGGTACTGCCGAACAGGCCGGAGCCGGTGCCGACGATCAACGCGATCAGGGTCGCGGCGGTGCCGAGCAACAGCGTGTGCGCCCGCAGGCCCTGGCCGTTGCCGACCGCGATCAGCTGGCGCCAGGCCGAGGTGAAACCGAAGCGGGAGTGGAAGAGCGCGAGCCCGAGCAGGAGCCCGAGGATGAGCAGGACACCGAACTTCGCCCCGTGCGCCGCCCAGACGTACCAGGTCAGGCCGACGGCGAGCACACCCGCGACCGCCAGCGGCACGATCTTGACCGGCTCCTCCGGTTGCGGGACCGGGGCGGCGCAAGAGGTCGGGAAGTCGAGGAGTTTCTTCGCACCGGCTTGGGTTTCTGTCGTCGCCACCAGGACTCCAGGTCGATCGGCGGGGTTGGGGACGAGCAACGTTAGGTCGGGTGACCGCCCGGTCGCAGCCCGTCCCACAGTGTGCGACGAACGGACGCGCCCGCGGGACTGGATGGCGGCGGCGATACCAAAGGTCCCTTGCTCCCCCGAAGCGTGTGAAGGCCCCCTTCACTCTCGACTCAGCCGAGGGAAGGGGGCCTTCACGCGAGACTTCGGGCTACTACGCGGCCGTCTTGATGCAGATCGTGGTCGGCGGCGTCGAGTACACCGCCACTCGCGTGGCATCGGTGCCCTCACAGGACGCCTGGTCCGCGACGCCGGCGATCTTCACCAGTTCCGCGTCCTTGGCGGGATCGGTGCAGGACACCTTCTGGTAGCCGGCGGTCTTCGAGCTGAAGCCCTTGAGGCAGTCGCCCTGCTTCGCGTTGACGATCAGGCACAGCTTGTACGAGATCCGGCCGGACATCGAGATCGTGTCGTAGTCACCCTCAGGGCAGGACTCGTCGCCACCCACGCGCGCGGCGATCTTGACGTTCGCCTCCTGCGTGCCGCAATCGGCCTTCGTCGGCTCGTCGGCTTTCCGCGAGAACTCGGTCACGCTCAAGCAGTCGCCGGCCTGGGCACTGCCCGTACCGGTGAAGTAGTTGACAGCGAAGGCGCCGGCACTGAGCACCACGACGAGAATCGGAATCGCGATTCTCAGCCAGGCGAGCTTGGACCGCTTGGACGCCACCGGCTGAACGCCGGGAGGCGGACCGAAAGCGTCAGGCTGTCCCACCGGCATTTGGCCCCCAGGGGCCGGCTGGGAAGTGGTCACCGAGAAACCTCACAGGTGTGAAAGGAATGAGAACCTCGGTATCAAACACGTAGCGTGAGCAACGCCACCAAGCAGGTCCCCGAAAGAGTGAAGCGCCCTGGTCGAGATCGCTATTTGGTGCTCTTCACGCAGACCGTCGAAGGCGGGGTCGAGTAGCTCTTCAGATCGGTCGCTTCCGTGTCGTCACAGGTCGCGACACCGTCGACCACCTTCAGGACCTCCGCGTCCCTCGCGGGATCCGAGCACGGAACCTTCTGGTAGGCCACGCTGTCGGCGAGGAAGTTTTCGAGACAGTCGCCCTGTTTGGCGTTGATCATCATGCAGAGCTTGTACGAGGCGAAGGTCTTGTCGACGGTGAGCTGGTCGTACTCGCCCGCCGGGCACGCGCCGCCGGCGTCGGTCTTCGCCCCGGCCTTGGCGTTGGCCTCGACCGAGCCGCAGTCCGCCTTGACCGGGTCTTCGTCGACCTCGCCGAACGTGGTGATCGCGTAACAGTCGCCGACCCGGACGTAGTCCGTGTCGGCGAGGTAGCCGAAGATCCACGAAGACGCGCTCAGTACCACGATCGCGACCGGCACCAAAATGCCGACCCAGAACCATTTCGACCGCTTCGGCCTGGGCGGTTCACCACTGTGCTCGGTCATGCGGTCAGCGTATTCGCAGGCACGAAAAAGGGCGCCCCGATCGCTCGGAGCGCCCTTTCGCGGAGAAGATCCGGTCAGTCGTTTTGGAAGTACGACAGCAACCGCAGGATCTCGAGGTACAGCCAGACCAGGGTGGTCATCAGGCCGAAGGCGGCGAACCACGCCCACTTCGACGGCATGCCTTCGCGGATCATCCGGTCGGCCTGGTCGAAGTCGAGCAGGAAGCTGAACGCCGCGACGCCGATCACCACGAGGCTGAAGATGATCGCGATCGGCCCGCCGTCACGCAGCGGGTTGAAACCGAAGAAGCTCGTGATGAGGTTGATCAGCATCAGGATCGCGACACCGACGACGGCGCCGATGATCCACTTCGTCAGCTTCGGGGTGACCTTGACGGCACCCGTCTTGTAGACGACCAGCATCGCGATGAAGACACCAGCGGTACCGATGATCGCCTGGATCGCGATCCCGGGGTACATCGCCTCGAACAGACCGCTGATCGCGCCGAGGAAGACACCCTCGACGGCCGAGTACGCCAGCGTGAGCGGGCCGCTCGGCATCTTCTTGAAGATGATGACCAGCGAAATCACGAGGCCGACGATCATCGCGCCGACGAGTACGCCGATCACGCCCATCGGGATGCCCGTGATCTTGCCGGTCGCCGAAACCGGGATCTGGCCGATCGCCCAGATCGCGGTGAGCACACCGGTGATCAAGGCGACACCGAGGCTCAGCGCCGTCTTGATGACGACGTCGTCGACGGTCATCGGACGGTCGTCGGCGCCGGCGGAAGTCTGCGGAGGGCCGTAGCCGGGGACCCCGCCCTGGGGTTGGTTGAAGCCTACGTTGGGTCCGTACTCCGCCGCGCCACGCGGCAGGTTCCGGAACGCCGGGTTGCTACTGGATCGCACCTGATCCTCCTGGATCTACTGGCACCTGCATCGGGTTCAACGACCGCGCGGGCCGCCCGGTTCCCGTCGAAGTAAAGACGACTTTACTCACATTCGGGGCGAGGCCCATCCCCCACACCGTATGCGGCGGAGATCACCGACCGTTCACCGATACCCCACCTGATGACCTATTGCCAAAACCGCTGATCACAGGCCACCCTCCACGTTGCGTGTTCGGATAATCACCGAAGGCGTGTCGGGGAACCTATCGATCGTGTGACCTGCATCGACGTAAAGGCGCCGGGGCAGAGCACGGCCAAAGGAGTCAACACACCATGGGGTGGACCACACGCCCGAGCGTGCGTTCGCGCGCCTTGACCAGCCTGATCGCGACGTGCCTTCTCGGCGCCCTGTCCGCCACCGTCGCGGCGACACCGGCCTCTGCCGATCCGAAACAGGGGGTCGGCTACGAGGTCACACCCGGCCAGCCGTTCGGTGGCCACGATCAGAAGAGCGACTGGCTCGGTTCCTACGTCGTCAACGGCAAGCACGTGTTCTGTGTGAGCTTCCAGCAGAAGGCGCCGGACACGAACGAGGAGTACAAGCCCGGCGACGAACTGCTGGACAAATGGGGACAGAAGCTGCCCGAGGACATCGCGGCCAACATCTCCTACCTGCTCCTTCGCTACGGCGGAACGCAGGACAACGCCGAAGCCGCCGCGCTCGCGCACCTGCTCCATTCCTGGACGGCGAAACCGCGGTCCGACGCCGACACCGACCCGGGAAAGCCTTCGAAGGAGATCGGCTACAAGATCCAGGATCACCTCGACAAGCTGAAGGCGCAGCACCCCGACGCCGCCACAGCCGTCGAGAAGCTGACCAAGGACGCCGAGGCCAACCGAGGACCGTGGACCACCGCGATCACACCGCCGAAGGAAGACCAGCACATCGGCACCGCGGGCGAGTGGACGATCAGCGTCAAGAACGCCAAGGGCAAGGGCGTCTCCGGGGTGCCGGTGAAGCTCACTCCGTCGAACGCGACCGTCGACAGCGGCGAGAGCACCAAGCCCGCGTCGGCATCGAACGCGAAAGCCGACAAGGTCACCACCGTGAAAACCGGCGAAGACGGCACCGTAACGGTCAAGGTGACGCCGACCGGTGAGCAGCCGAAGCTGGCCAGCTCGCTGTCCGCGCCCGCGGACCGGCCGTATGTGCAGTTCCCGGTCGAGACCGGCGTGCAAAGGGTCGTTTCGACCGGCGGCGAGAAGGAACTGAAGGCGCAGGGCGTCGCTGTCGTCTCGAAGCCGGGCAAGGTGCAGGTGACCAAGGTCGACGCGAAGACCGACAAGGGCGTCGCGGGCGCCGCGCTGCGGATCACCGCCAAGGACAAGACGACCGCCGCCGTCGGCCAAGACGGCAAGCCCCTCAACGGCGCCGACGGCAAGCCCGCCGTCGTCACCACCGAAGGCGAGAACGGCACGGTCACCGTCGAGAACCTGCAGGCCCCGCAGGAGATCTGTGTGGTCGAGGTCAACGCCCCACCGGGTTACACCAACGCGTTCGATCCGAAGAATCCGCCGTCCGCCTGCGGCGAGATCAAGCCGGGTGAGACGCTGGCGCTCAAGGTCGCCAACACGCCCAACGAGGTACCGCGCGCCATCCCCGCCGGCGACCGGCCGGTGGCGATGATGCAGGGCACCGTCGAGAACTCGGCGTCGACCGCCGGGATCCTCGGCGTCGGCGCGCTCGCGCTGCTCGGTTCGGTGATGGTGGGCGTGGCCGCTCGGCGGTCTTCGCGACGCTGAAGAGGATTCGAGAATGTCAGTACGACGTGGGTTCGCGCTGGGAGCCGTCACGGTCCTGTGCGCGGACCTCGTCGCGGCCTTGATCATCTGGCCGCCGACGACCGTGGTGACGGGGACGGCTCAGGCCGTCTCCGTCACCGTCGCGGGCGGCGCACCGGCCGCGCCCGCGCAGCAGGAGGTCGCGCCTCCGCCGGAGATCGTCCCCACGACGCCGCCACCCACGCCGACGCCACAGCCTCAGCAGGCGCCCGCTCCCCCTCCGCCGCAGGGTCCCGGGACCATCCGGCTGCCTGCCGGCGGGGGCGCGAAGCTGATCCGCAAGGACCTCGGGCCGGGCGCGGAGCTTCCGGTGCCGGAGAACCTCGACGAGGTGACCTGGTGGGGCGCCGAACTGAGTTCGGCGACCGGCGCGAGCGTGTTCGCCGGGCATGTGAACTGGAAGGGCGCGACGGGTCCGTTCGCGGAACTGTGGAACGACCGGATCGGCGGCGACGTCACCGTGGTCGACAAGGCCGGGAAGTCTAGGCAGTACAAGGTTTCCCAGCTGATCACGCTGAAGAAGAACGAACTGCCGCAGCGGGCGGACGAGTTGTTCGGCCAGTCCGGTCCACATCGGATAGTCCTCGTCACCTGCGGCGGCCGCTGGGTCGGCGGGGAGACCGGCTACGCCGAGAACCGGGTCGTCATCGCCGACCCGGCCTAGTTACCCGTGAGTAACTTCACGGGTGTCGTGGTGGTCAGCGACGTCCTCATGCAGCAGAATGCCGGGTGGACGCGGGCGAGCACGGTGAAGGGTGAAGCGGATGGCGACTTTTTTGGTGACCGGAGCGACCGGACTGATCGGACGCCAGTTCACCCGGCTGCTGCTCACCAGGGAGGACGTCGACAAGGTCGCGCTCGTCGTCCGCCCGTCCTCACAGGACAAACTCGCCAAACTCGTGAACACCTGGCCGCATCCGGAACGCGTCACCCTCGTCACCGGTGATCTCAACGAGCCGCTGCTCGGCGTCGGCGACGAAGACCGAGAGAAGCTTCGCGGCGTCGATCACGTCGTGCACCTCGCCGCCCTTTACGACCTCACCGCCGACGACGAAGCCAGCATCAAAGCCAACGTCGAGGGCACCGCGCAGGTGATCGCGCTCGCCGCCGACCTGAACGCCGGCTGCCTGCACCACGTGTCCTCGGTCGCCGTCGCCGGGGACCACGAGGGCATGTTCACCGAGGAGATGTTCGACGTCGGCCAGCGGCTCGTCACGCCGTACCACCGCACGAAGTTCGAGGCGGAACGGCTCGTGCGCGAACAGCAGGACGTGCCGTGGCGGGTGTACCGGCCCGCGGTCGTGGTCGGGAACTCCGAGACCGGCGAGATGGACAAGATCGACGGTCCGTACTACCTGTTCCCCGCGATCAGCAGGCTCGCCGGGCTGCCCGACGTCCCGATCGTCGGCCCCGACCTCGGCGACACCAACGTCGTCCCGGTCGACTACGTCGCCGAGTCGCTGCTCGCGCTGGTCACCACGAAGGGGCTCGACGGACGCGCGTTCCATCTGGTCAACCCGGAGCCGCAGCCGGTCGTCTCGGTGTACAACGCCTTCGCGAAGGCAGCGGGCGCGCCGACGATCTCCGTGCAGCTCAACGACCGCCTGTCCAAGGGCATCGTCAATCTGGTGAAGCTGAGCGAGCACATCCCCGGCTTCACGATCGCGCGCGACGCCGTGCTGGAGCGGCTCGGCATCCCGCCGGTACTGCTGGAGACGATGGCTTTCCCGTCGGTGTTCTCGTCGGCGTCGACGCGCAAGGAGCTCATCGGCTCGGGTGTCGAGGTGCCCCGGATCGAGGAGTACGCGCCCACTCTGTGGCGCTACTGGCGCGAGCACTTGGACCCGTTCCGCGCCCGTAAGCACGGCCCTCGTGGCGAACTGGACGGCCGCCGCGTGATCATCACCGGCGCGTCGTCGGGCATCGGCAGGGCGACCGCGATCAAGGTCGCGGCGGCGGGCGGTGTGCCCCTGCTCGTGGCGCGGCGCCAGCACGAACTCGAAGAAGTGCGGGACGAGATCATCGCCGCGGGCGGCACGGCGTCGGTGTACCCGGCCGACCTGACCGACGAGGAATCGGTGCACAAGGCCGTCGACGCCATGCTCGCCGAACACGGCCGGATCGACATGCTCGTGAACAACGCCGGCCGTTCGATCCGCCGGTCGATCAAGCTCTCCTACGACCGGTTCCACGATTACGAACGCGCGATGGCGATCAACTACTTCGGCGCGGTGCGGCTGATCCTCGCGGTGCTGCCGCATATGTCCGAGCGGAAATTCGGGCATATCGTCAACGTCTCGTCGATCGGTGTGCAGGGAATCGCGCCGCGCTTTTCGGCGTATGCGGCGTCGAAGGCCGCTTTGGACTATTTCTCCAGGATCGCCGCGACCGAGACCCATGGTGACGGAATCACCTTCACGACCATCCACATGCCACTCGTGCGCACCCCGATGATCCGGCCGACGAAGATTTACGACGCGTTTCCGACGAAGTCCCCGGACCAGGCGGCGGACATGGTGATGAAGGCGCTGAAGGAGCGCCCGAAGCACATCGGCACGCCCGCCGGGCAGGCGATCGGACTCGCCTACACCCTCACGCCGGGACTCACGGATGCCGTGGCCTACCAAGGTTTCCGGGTGTTCCCGGACTCCGCGGCCGCGGGTGGCGGTGGCGGACTGAAAATCGGGAAGGGCGAGCAGCACCTGTCCCGCGCGGCGGTCGCACTCGCCCGGCTCAGCCGCGGGTTCCATTGGTGACACTGCGCACACGGGTGGCGGCCGTTCAGGTGAGGGATCGCAGCTGAGAGCCGACACACGTCGGTGAATCACGAAGCCTGGCAACGGCGACGCCGAGTACGCAGGTACCGTCGTGACCATGGTTCCCGAGCGAGACAACGGCCTGTTGCCCCTGCGGCGCGAGTACACCCAGGCCTGGCACGGCTTCGACCGGAACGAAGTGCGCCAGTATCTGGATCATCTCGAAGCCCAGCTGCATCGCATGATGACCGACCGCGACGCCGCGATCGCGCAGGCGACGTCGGCCTCGCGCGAACTCGAAACCTTGCGCCACGAGGTGGCGAAGCTCAACGCCCGCATCGAGGAGCTGAAGAAGCCGCCGGAGCGGCTCGAAGACCTCGACGAGCGGATGCAACGCACCGTGACGCTCGCTCAGGCGCGCGCGGACGAGATCACGAAGCGTGCCGAGGTCGCCGCCGAAAAGCACTGGGCGTCCTCGACCGAGGCGTCGAAGAAGCTTCGTGAGCGCTACTCGCGGCTCGTCGCCGAACTGGACAAGCAGGCGGACGCACTGCACTCCGAGCACGAAGCCGCGCTCGCCGAGACGCGGGCCGAGGTCCAGCGGCTGACCGTCGAGGCGGCCCAGCGCCGGGAACTGCTGGACAACGAGGCCGAGCGCAAGCGCCGGAAGATCGAGCGCGAATTCGATCAGACGATCGCGGCTCAGCGCGCGGCGCACGAGAAGCACATCACCGACCAGCAGACGGCCAGCAAGAATCAGGCCGAACGCCGGATCGCGGAGGCCACCGCGGAGGCGAAGCGCCGCGTCGACGAGGCGACGGCCGAGGCCAAGCGCCGGCTCGACGAGGCCACGACGACGGCCGCCCAGCGCACGACCGCCGCCCAGCGGAAGGTCGAGCGGCTCGCGGAGATCCGCGAGCAGGCCCGCAAGAGCCTGCAGCAGGCCGACGAGGTCCTGAAGGGCAGCGAGGCGATGCTCGCCGCGCTGCCCGAGGAGTCGGTGATCCCGCACGCTTCGAAGCTCGTCGGTGGTGACAGCAAGGCCGAAGAGACGAAACCGGCGGGCAAGCCCGCCGAACCGCCCGCGTCGAAGGCCGCGGCCCCGGCCAAGCCCGCTGCCGCCAAGCCCGCTTCTTCGGCGCCCGCCGCCGCTGCGCCGAAGAACGGACAGAGCGCTCCGAAGGGCAACGGACAGAAGCCGTCGCCCGCCAAAACCGGCTCCTGACCAGGACGAAGTAGCAAGGGACCTTTGCTGTCGCTCTCCGGAAGAGAGTGATAGCAAAGGTCCCTTGCTCTCTTTTCGGAGCGGTCAGATGGCGGTGGTCCTCGGCCAGGGATTGGCCGCTTCCAGCTGAGCGGCGAGGCCGAGGAGAAGCGCTTCCCCACCGGGGGCCGCGACGAGCTGAACGCCGGCCGGGATCCCCGACGGGTGCACACCGATCGGAACCGACATCGCCGGGTAGCCCGCGAGATTCCAAAAACCGGCGAAACCCGCGACGCGTACGGACGGCAGCACGTTGGTGAGCCATCGGCTTTCATGCCACGTGCGGGCCTTGAGCGGGAGGGTCGCGAGCATGGGCGTGACCAGCACGTCATGCTCGGCGAAGAACTCTTCGGCACGCTCCAGCCAGCGCTCGCGGGTGCTGTCGCGGACCCGCGTCGCCAAGAGGTGACCGAGCCGGACGTGCGTACGCGTCCGGGGTTGGAACGCGCCGAGGTCGAACTCGGCCGCCTGTTCGGCCGGGCCCGCGACCCAGCGCGCGAAGAGCCCGCCGACGGCTCCGGCGCTGTACCGGGGCGTTCCGGGCGCGACAGTGTGCCCCGCCGCGCGAAACAGCTCTCCGGCCCGTGCGACGGCTCGACCGAACGCGCGCGGCAAGGGCGCCCTGGTCAATGGCACGCGCGTCGACAGGGCGATGCGGGACGGCGCCGGGTCGGAGAGATCCGCCAGGCCGGGCTGATCGGCGAGGACCGACATCAGCACGGCCGCGTCGGCCACGGTGGTCGTCATCGGACCGTGCGTGGACAGGCCGAACCAGCCGTTCTCCCCCGGTATGCGGACCACGTCCTTACCCGGTTTGAGACCGACGATCCCGCACATCGCGGAAGGCAGCCGGATCGAGCCCAAGCCATCGGTGCCGTGCGCGATGGGCACCGGCCCGGCGGCCACGGCCGCCGCACTCCCACCCGACGAACCACCCGCGGCGTACGACGGATTGCGCGGGTTACGCGCCGTCCCGTCCGGACCGTCACTCGACGGCCAAACGCACAGCTCCGGCACCCGGGTCAGGCCGACGATCACCGCACCGGCCGCGCGGAGCCGCCGCGCGATCTCGCCGTCCTCTGTGGACACCGTCGAGGAACCCGCGCGCGATCCCCACGAGGCGTACTCGCCCTCGACCGGGGTGACGTCCTTGACCGCGACCGGCACTCCCGCCAACGGCAGGTCGGCCAGGTCCGCGCGTTCGGCGACGGCCGCTGCCTCGGCGAGCGCCTCCTCGGTCCGGACCCGGCGGAAGGCACCGATCACTCCGTCCGCGGCCGCGATCCGGGCCAACGCCTCGCGGGTCACCTGGACCGGGTCGAGTTCCTTGGCACGCACAGCCGCCGCGATTTCCACTGCCGTCTTGACCATCCCCGCACTGTAGAGCGGGCGGCGAAGATCAGCTGCGCGCCGAACAGGCGAACTTCACCGAGTCCGGTTCGAACGCCGGGAAATCCGTGTAGCCGTCGAGTCGAGCGCCGTAGTAGACGTCGTGGTCCGCCTGGGCGAGTGGGGCACGGAGCGCGAATCGGGTGGGCAGGTCCGGGTTCGCGATGAACAGCCTCCCGAAGGCGACCACGTCGGCCAAACCGGCCTCGATCAAGGACTCACCCTCGCCTTGGGAGGTCGGCTCCTCGGAACGCAGGTTCGCGATGAGCGTTCCCGGCCACAGTGGCCGCAGGTACGCCAGTGCCTCGGCCTCCGGGGTGTCGATGATGTGCAGGTACGCGAGCCCGTACCGGCGAAGTTCCGCGAGCAGTCGTGAGTACACCTCCTTCCAATCGTCTTCCACGATGTCGTTCTCCGGGTTGCCCGGCGAAATCCGCAGGGCGACCCTGGCCACGCCGATCTGTGCGGCCACGGCCTCGACCACCTCGAGCGGAAACCTGAGCCGGGCGTCGACAGAACCGCCGTACCGGTCCTGTCGGCGATTGGTGTTGCCGGCGAGGAACTCCTGAATGAGATAACCGTTGGCACCGTGGAGTTCCACGCCGTCGAACCCTGCATCGACAGCCCTGCGTGCCGCCGCTGCGAAGTCCTGGACGACACCGCCGATCTCGTCCTCACGGAGCTCGCGGGGCTCGACCGTGTCCACCCAGCCGTCGGCCACGAAGATCCGCCCGGCCTGCCGGACCGCCGAGGGCGCCACCGGTGTCCGGCCCATCACGCCCGGGTGGCTGACCCTGCCCGCGTGCCACAGCTGCGCGAAGATCCGGCCGCCTTTCTCGTGGACAGCCTCCGTTACCGCCCGCCAGGCCGCGACCTGCCGCTCCGTCACCAGTCCTGGGATACCCGGGCCGCTCTTGCCGGTCCGGGTGACCCAGACGCCTTCACTCACGATCAAACCCGCGCTCGCGCGTTGCGCGTAGTACTCGGCCGTCAGTGGATGTGGCACACCGGTCGTGTCGTCGGCACGCCCTCGGGTCATCGGGGCCATCGCGACGCGGTTCGGCAAGTGGAGCGCAGTACCGCGGAATGTTTCGAGCAACCTCATGAACGCGAAGCTAAACCCTGACACCGGCGTCACGGTCAACGTCGGTTTCTGCGGCTACTGTGGATTCATGCGGATCGGCGAACTGGCGGAGCGGACCGGGGTGAGCGTGCGGTCCTTGCGGTACTACGAAGTGGAGGGGCTGCTGCGTCCCGATCGATGCGTCAACGGCTACCGGACCTTCACCGAAGACGACGTCGCCCGGGTTCTGCAGATCCAGCTCTTCTATTCAGCCGGGTTGTGCAGTGGCAAGATCGCGGAACTCCTTCCCTGTGTTTCCGGGGACGACACACACTTGGTGCCTTCACCGGAGATGGCCGACGAACTCGAGATCGCCAGAACTCGGATCCAGAACCAGATTTCCTTGCTCACCTCCTCTCTGTCGGTTCTGGAGCGTGTCCTGGCTGCGGCCAAGGGGACCGACACCGCCGAGGTACCGGTTCCTTCCCGACCTGTCCGGCGGCATCGGGGCATCCACGTCTGACCACGTCCGGTGTGTATTAGGCGTTCGGGTCACGTCCCATCAACCCGAGCAGCCTGTCCTGCAAGGGCGCGTCGTCGGGCACCTTCACTTCTGGACCGAAGACGACGATGCCGGGCCCGAAGGCGCCAGGGATCCTCATCTCCTCGGGGATCGCCTCGGCCCCGGGCAACATCCGGGCGACCTCCTCGGGGTCGATCGTGTCGTCCTGGCCGGTGGCCCTGGCCAGATCCCAGCCGTGGACCACCATGTCAGCACTGACGACTTGGTCGATGTACTGTGCGGCGGCCATTTTTCCCATCGGGGTCTCGTGTTCCGTGACCGCGAGCACGGGATCGGCGAGGACTGCTTCGATATCCGCCCTTGCCGCCCGGAACGCTCCGAGCGGGTCCGTCTGGAGCGATGGCGCCGGGCCGAGATCACGGCCGAAGGGGCGCAGCATCACGCCGTGCATGTCGACGATGTGCCCGACGACATCCCTGGCGTTCCACTCTTCACACGGCGACCGGTTCTCCCACTGGCCGGCTTTCACGGCCGCGACCTTGCGCTCGAAAGCGTCGGCCCGGACGCGATAGCGCTCCGCGATGGCGTTCATCGTGTTCACGCTCCCGCCGGGACGGACAAGGCTTCGGCCAGCTTGTCGAACCCTTCGCCGACGCCTCGCTCCATTCCGGATTCGAGCACGGCGTCCCGGATCCGTTCCGAGCCGTACCGCAGCACCTGCGTCAAGGTGGTGACGCCACCTTGTTCGACCAAGGTCAGAGTCGCCAGGGCTTGGCCTTCCGAGGCGTCACAGTCGTCGTTCGTCTCCAGGGAGACGAGCCTTTCCGGACGGCGGATCTCCTGGTAGACGCCCTTCAGGAGCATCTCCGCCCCGTCACCGTGGCACAGCCGGTAACGCCATCTGCCGCCGACCCTCAGGTCGATCTCACATTCGACGACCGCCCAGTCGCGCGGGCCGAACCAGCGGCGTACCAGCTCCGGTTTGGTCCACGCGTCGAACACCAGCGTCCTCGGCGCGTCGAAGGACCTCGTCATGACGATCTCCAGATCGCCGGATTTCACCACGCTGAGAGTGCGTCCCATCGTGCTGTTCCTTTTCGCTCGTGTGGTGGTCAGTCGGTCTCGTCCCGGTGCTCCGGGTGCCGCAACTCCTCATCGAGGACAAGGTCCAGTTGCGAGAAGGCCTCGTCCCAGTGGCGGCGGTAGCCACCGAGCCATTCGTTCGCGTTCTTCAACGGCTCGGCCACCAGCCGGCAGGGGCGGCGCTGGGCGTCACGGCCTCGCGCCACCAGCCCCGCCCGCTCCAGCACCTTCAGATGTTTGGAAATGGCGGGCTGGCTCATCGCGAAGGGCTCGGCCAGCTCCGTCACCGTGGCCTCGCCGTGCGCGAGCCGCGCGAGGATCGCGCGGCGGGTGGGGTCGGCGAGCGCCGCAAAAGTGACATCGAGCAGATCCTGTGCCACGGTCGCCCGCCTTTCCGTTCTCACGAGTTCGAGTTCTCACGATCGTTCTTCACGGGCATCCTCGCCGCGGCCGAACCTTGGATAACCTTGCGGTTCCATAACCATGTGGTAATCTACGTCGGAGCAGATCGACTTGTCAAGCCCCGCGCCGGGACTGACGAGGGAGAACACGGAAGAGAAGGGAGGTGAGGCCGCACCCTTGGCCGCCGCGCCCATGCGTTAAAGGGCACGCGAGCGCGTACTAACGGGCAACTGGGGTTACCGTCGGTACCGGCATGGACGACGACCGAGACGAGCTGATGAACGCCGGGCGACCGAACACGACGAAACGATGGGCGACCGTCATCCTGGGAGCGGCCACTGTTCTGCTCACGAGCGTGCAGTGCGGTACAGCGAACGAGCAGCCAGGATCGGCGCAGCCGGCGGGGACGGTTCCCCCGCCGCGCAGCAGCACCGTTTCGAGCCCGTCCACCGGCCCGCCCCCGCCCTCGCCGTCACCGAGGACGGAGCAGGCGCCCACATCGGACTGCAAGGCGGTCACAGCCGGGATGAGCCCCCGGCAGCGGCTGGCCCAGCTGGTGGTGGTCGGCGTGAACGCGGGCGACCCGCAGGCGGCGGTGAAGCTGGTCCGCGATCGGCAGGTCGGTGGCATCTTCCTCGGCGGCAACGAGACGGCTCTGCTGCAGAACCGCGCGTTGGACGAGGTCCAAAAGGCCGCGAAGGTCCCCGTGTCGGTGGCGATCGACGAGGAAGGCGGCCGCGTTCAGCGGATCGACGCCCTCGACGGCAGCATGCCGAGCGCGCGGAAGATGGCCGCGACCATGACACCGGCGCAGGTACGGACAAAGGCCGCCGAACGAGGCCGGCAGATGCGGGCTCGTGGCGTCACCGTCGACTACGCGCCCGATGCCGACATCACCGACCAGCCGGACCGCGACATCGTCGGCGACCGGTCGTTCGGCTCGGACCCCGAGGTCGCTCGCAAGTACGTCCTGGCGTTCGCGCAGGGGCTACGGGACGCCGGGGTGCAGCCGGTGCTCAAGCACTTCCCCGGGCACGGGCACGCCACGGGGGACTCTCACAAGGGACTGGTCCGGACGCCGCCGCTCACTTCGCTGCGGAAGGTCGACCTGGTGCCTTACCGCGACATCGGCCAGTACGGCGAGGTCGGTGTCATGGTCGGCCACCTGGACGTGCCCGATCTGACCGGCGGTACGCCGTCGACCCTGTCGGCGCCGGCGTATCGGCTGCTGCGGAAGGACTACGCGTTCGACGGCCCGGTGATCACGGACGATCTCGGGGCGATGAAGGCGATCACGGCTCAGTATCCGCTGCCGACGGCGGTCCTCAAGGCGTTGCAGGCAGGGGCGGATCAGGCGTTGTGGTCCTCCGGCGGCAACGTCGACACGGTGCTGGCCACGCTGGAGCAAGCGCTTGCGTCGGGTGCACTCCCGGCCGCCAGGGTCGATGAGGCGCTGACCAGGGTGCTCACGGCGAAGCAGGCCTGCGGCTGACCTCGTCAGGCCACCAAGGTGGTCGTCTGCGGTCGTCCAGCGCGGCGAACCGGGCGGGCTGTCCGCGAAGAGGTCCGAAAACTCAATGAACACAATGCTGACCAGGTCGGCGCCGGGAGTGACCCTGATCACCGCCCCGCCGCCCGATCAAGGAGGATCGCGTGCCTGGTCCCACGAAGTACTTACGCCGTCTCGCGCTGATAGCCGCCACCGCGGCCGGATTGAGCCTGCTCGTCGCGCCGGTGGCGTCAGGAGCGCCGTCATCGATCGATCGTCCGGTACCGACCACCGGCTGCGCCCGTCCTTCGCCGGTCCCGGCGGGAGTGACGACGCTGCGGACTCTGGCGTCCGGTGGTCTGGCCCGCGAGTACACGGTCCACGTTCCCGCGCGGTACCAGTCGTCGCGGCCGTATCCGCTGGTGTTGTCGTTCCACGGGCACAAGCGGACATCGAAGTACCAGGAGGAACTGTCCGGCTTCTCCGCGTATGACGCGATTTCCGTTTACCCGCAGGGACTTCCAGGTACCGACGGCGAGTCGGCCTGGACCGGCGCACCCTATTCGGCGGCCGCCGACGACGTGCTCTTCACGAGCGACCTGCTGGACGCGCTCCAGCGAGACCTGTGCGTCGACTCGCGCCGGATCTACGCGACGGGCAAATCGAACGGCGGTGGGTTCGTCGGCGTCCTCGCCTGCCGGATGCCAGGCAGGATCGCGGCGTTCGCCCCGGTCGCCGGGGCGTTCTACCCGCAGGGCGGGAAGTGCGCCCCATCGCGTCCGGCACCGATTCTCGACTTTCACGGCACGGCCGACATGACGATTCCCTACACCGGGAATCCCGCCAAGGGCCTGCCGACGCTGCCGGACTGGCTCGCCGGCTGGGCAGACCGAAACGGCTGTTTCCCTCACCCGGTCCAGTACTCGCCGAAAACCGACGTCACCGTCCAACGGTGGCTCGGCTGCTCCCTCCAGCATTACCGGGTCGAAGGCGCCGGGCACGTCTGGCCGAGCACGGCACCGAACAACGACTCCTCCACCCCCACGGTCATCGACGCGACACCGGTCATCTGGAGCTTCTTCCTCGCCCACCGTCTGCGTTAAAGAATCGTCTATTTCCTTGCCGGGCCGGCCTGTGTGGCGCTACGGTCTGACTGACCGGATGACCAGATGAGCAAACCTGGTCACAAAGTCAGAGACTGGGAGCGTACGTGGCAGAACGTCCGGACCGCACCGCCGGCCGCGCCGATCGCATTCTCGACGCGGCCGGCGTCCTGCTGACGCGGCTGGGCTATCGCAAGGTGACCATCGAGGACATCGCGAACCAGGCGGGCATCGGGAAGGGCACGATCTACCTGCACTGGCGCGCCAAGGAGAATCTTTTCCAAGCGTTGCTCCTGCGTGAATCCCTCCGAGCCGCCGAAGCGCTTCTCGAAGGGCTGGCCGAGGATCCGGCGGAGGTACTCCCCCATCGGTTCCAGCGGGCGACCTTCCTGCACACCCAACGGAATCCTTTGCTCGGCGCGCTCATCACCGGCAACACCGAACTGCTGGGCCGGTTGAAGAAACATCCCCTGCAGGATCAGGACGCCGTCGTGACCGAGCGGTACCTGAAGACGATGATCGACCGGGGTCTGCTGCGCGACGTCCCGAACCTGCTGTATTCCCTGCGAGCCTCGGCGCTGGGGTTCTACCTGATGGACAGCTTCATCCCTGAGAGCACCGGCCTCACACCCGAGGAGAAGGCCGATGCCCTCGCGCACATCATCCGGTCGGCGTTCGAGCCGCCGGAAGAACCGTCCCCGGCGAACTTGGCCGCCACCGCGGCCGAAGTGACCCAGGCGTTCCAGGATCTGATTTCGACCTATCGCGCCTGGATCTACCGGCAGGACGGAGCCGAGGAGCCCGTCTGATCCGAGCTCCTTCACTCGAGAAGAAGGGGGCACGCCATGACCACACTCGCCGAAAACTGGGGAGTCCACGAAAGCCAGTTCTGGCTTCGCGGTGAATTCCCGGCCGATCCGGTGCGTTTCGACCCCGACACGGGCATGTGGAACGTCTACGGCCACGCCGAGGCGCTGAAGACCCTGAGCGATCCGAAGGTTTTCTCCTCCGACACCGCCCGCCTGGTCCCCCAGGAGCTGGCGCCGGACAAGGACCTGTTCGTCGACGGCAACCTGCTGCAGATGGACCCGCCGGACCACAAGAAGTTGCGCACACTGGTGAGTCACGCCTTCACACCGAAGGTCGTCGCGGACCTCGAACCGCGCATCGCCGCGTTGACGAACGAACTCCTCGACGTCGTCGACGGCGAGGACTCGATGGAATTGGTGACGAATCTGGCCTATCCGCTGCCGGTGATCGTCATCGCCGAACTGCTCGGTATCCCGGCGAGCGACCGCGAGCTGTTCAAGGAATGGGTCGACACGTTGCTGAACAACAGCCAGCAGCGGTCACTGATCACGCAGACCGAGGAGGACAAGAAAGCCTCCGCCGAAACGGTCGGGCAACTGAAGAACCTGGTGAACTACCTCGGCGAGCACGTCGACGACCGGCGGCGGAATCCGCGCGAAGATCTACTGACCAAACTCGTCGAAGCCGAGGTCGACGGCGAAAAGCTCTCGCAGAACGAGGTCGTCAACTTCGCGAACGTCCTGCTGCTCGCCGGGCACATCACCACCACGATGCTGCTCGGGAACACGGTGTTGTGCCTGGATTCCCATCCGGACGAGTACCGGCGCGTCCGCCAGGACCGTGCGCTGCTGCCCGCGACGATCGAGGAATCACTGCGCTTCCTCAGCCCGTTCGCGCTCGTCGCCCGCGCCACGATGACCGAGGTCGAACTCGGCGGCCAGACGATTCCGGCGGACAGCATGCTCGCCATCTGGGTCGCGGCCGCGAATCGGGATCCGCGCACGTTCACGGATCCGGGAACCTTCGATCCGGCCAGGGCGCACAACCCCCATCTGGCCTTCGGCCGCGGAATCCACTTCTGCATCGGGGCTCCGCTGGCGAGGCTGGAAGGCAAGACGGCGCTCAACATCCTGTTGGACCGGTTCCCGGATCTGCGTACCGATCCCGCCGTACCGCCGTCGTTCATCCCCAGCCCGAACATGACCGGGGTGAACGAGCTTCAGCTGCGGTTGAAGCCTTAGCGGTCGGCGAACCGGGAAGCCAGCGGGACCACGACCCGGGGAATCCGCTTGCCCGGCGTGTACCGCAGCTCGGTGATGTTGCCGTTCGGTACGAGGTAGGTGTCGGCGAACGTGCGGAATCCGCGCATGGCCTCGCTGTCCGGGGTGGTGATCCCGGTCAGCAACGACCACATGACCGCGCGGATGAAGAGTCCGTGCGTGAAGACGGCGATCGGCCCGGGTTCCCGTTCGCCCAGCCGGGCCAGGAATTCCTGTGTCCGGGTGAAGAGCCCGGCGAAGGATTCCGCGCCGTTCACCGCGTGGTGTGGGTCGGCCCGGTCCCAGTACGCCTCGGTGTACGGCCTCCGGATGGCGGTGGTGGTGACCTGTCCATGGAGTTCGCCGAGAAAGGTGAACTCCTGGACAGGCCACTCCTCGCGGTCCGCGGCGGGGAACCGCTCGATCGTCGGCTCCGCGGTCTGCCGGGCCCGCAGAAACGGCGACGCCACGATCAACCGTGGCGGTTCGTCGAAGGATCCGGCGACTTCGGCGGCCTGCCGCCTGCCCAGCTCGGTCAGCGCCGAAGCACCTGGCTCGCCACCGGGAAGGCCGGCGTTCGACTCGCTTTCCCCGTGCCTGATCAACCACACCCTCGTCACGATCGCCTCCTAGACCCCGTGTGCACCGACGATCGCACCGAGCGGAGCCCGCCGCGACTTCCATGATGCGTAATCATCGCGGAAGTGACGCGGTTCTCAGCGGTCGAACTGCCCCGGCTTCCGCCCGTCGCCCGCGGGGCCGCGGTACGCCTGCGCGATGTCCAGCCAGTGGTCCGCCAGCGCGCCTTCGGCACGGACGTCGAGGTCGTCGCGGTGACGGCGCCGCGTGACCAGGAGGCAGAAGTCCTCCGCGCTCCCGGTGATCCGCTGCCGTGAGTCCTCGGGGCCGAACGTCCACAGTTGCCCGGACGGCGAGGTGATCTCGAAGCGGAACTCCTGCTCCGGCGGCGTCAGCCCCCGTGCTTCGTAACCGAAGTCCCGCACCCGGACGGCGAAACCGACGAGGTACGCGAGCCGGTCGGTCCGCTCCGGGCGCACTCCGAGCGCGTCCGCGACATCCTGGCCGTGTGCGAACAGCTCCATCATTCCCGCGCAGGCGAGGATGGCCGGCGGCAGCGGATTGACCAGCCACGGCACGACCTGGTCCGCCGGGACCGCGGCGAGTGCCTTGATGCCGGCGTCGCGTTCGGCACGCCATCGGCTCAGCAGGACCTCGTTGGGGTCGCCGAGGTAGTCGTCGAGGGCCGCGTTGACGGCGGCGTCGAAACCGCGCGCCATCGAGGTCTTCGCGAGTTCGGCGAACTTCCGCGGCTCGGCCGCGGACAGTCCGGCGATCTTGAAAATGAAGGAAAGATGTGCGATCTGATGCTTGACCGACCACCCCGCCGCGGGCGTGGGCAAAGCCCAGCCCGTGTCGTCCAGATCGGACACCAGGGCGTCGACCTGTTCGCCTTCCGTGGTGAGGTCCCTGATCACGTACCGGAAGTCAGTCACCGTGCCGTCCTCTCGCCGTTTCCACCCTTTCCGATGATGCGGCCGCGGCACGCCGTCGTCTTCTCCTCGTGAGCCCCCACGAAAATTCGCGCTTGATTCTGGAGCCGGGTCCAGGTTCTACCCTCGGTACATGCGAACCGAAGCGACGACGGCGCTGACGGCGCTGACCATGTCCCAGGTGACCTCTCGCGCCGGTGTACGACCGGACACCGTGCGCTATTACGAGCGCATCGGCCTCCTGCCCACACCGGCACGGACGTCCGGGGCACATCGGCGCTACGACGAGGACGTCATCGACAGATTGCGGTTCATCCGCGGCACCCAGCGGCTCGGGCTGACGCTGACGGAGATCGGCGACCTGCTGAGCGTGCGCGACACCGGGGTCTGCCCGTGTGAACCCGCCGAAACCATGCTGGAACGCCATCTCGCCGAAATCGAAGCGGAGATGACCCGGCTCGGCGCCCTGCACGCCGAACTCACTTCCATGCTGTCCGGGATGTCCGGCGAGAAATGCGCCGATCCGCTGCCCGGCGCGTGGTGCCCGCCTGACCACGGACCTGAGGGAGGAGGTGGATGACCATGCGGAACGACGACTGGTGCGACTGCGACTGCGGCACCGGCTGCTGCTGACCCGTTTCGGCGGGACCGGCCGGGCTTGACGTCACCCGGCCGGCCATCGGAAAGGTCAGTCCTGCGGCAGGAGCACCGTCTTCCCGATCCGGTCCTTGCAGACTTCGGCTGAATAGGCCATCAACCCGCCCGCCTGCGCGTCCCGAAAGAGGCGCTGAATCGGCGAAGTGCGCAGAAAACCCGAGCCACCTCCCGCTTTCAACGCCAGCTGGGCGACGTCGCGGGCGATGTCGTTCGCGAGCACCTTCGCGGTCATCGTCGCGGGCAGGAATTCCGGCGAGTTCTGATCCGCCAGCCACGCCATGTTCCGGGCGTACATGCGCGCGGCGTCGAGGCGGGTGTGCACGTCCGCCACCTCGAACTGCAGCCATTGCATTTCGGCGAGCGATTGCCCGGTCATGGGAATGACGCGGCTACGGGAGTGCGTGATCAGCGCCTCCTCCGCCGCGTCGGCTATCCCCAGTGACAGGAACGCGAGTCCCGCCCCGATGTGGTTCGGGCGCCGCTCGGTCGAGGGTGGACACCGGCGGTCCTCCCGCAGGACCGTGCCTTCGAACGAGACGAGCTGGCTGCGACTTGCCCGCAGTCCCATCGTGTCCCAGATGGGCACGAACGTCATCGTGTCGTCCGGAGCGACGCCGAAGAAGGTGGGCGCGCCGTCGACGAGCGCGTTGACCAGGAAGTGATCGGCGGCTTCGCAGCCGGAAACGAACCGCTTGGCGCCGGTGAGCCGGAATCCGCCGTCGACGGGCTCGGCGACCTGTTGCGGCATCAGGAACATGTTCCCGCTGCTCGGTTCCGACAGCGCGTTGGCGAAGCGTTTGCCGTCGATGAGTTCCCCGGCATAGAAGCGGCCCACTTCGGGAGCGGACAGCTGGACCAGCCCGACGGCGGCGCCGATGTGCATCACCCAGACGCACGCGGTCGAGGAACACGCGGCGCTGAGGATCCGGACGATCTCGCCGTAAGCCCGATAACTCAGGTCCTCGCCGCCGAACTCAGCGGGCAACGTCGCCCTGTCGAGACCGGTCGCGTGCAAGGCGCGGAGGTTGGCGATGGGCAACTCGGCCGTATCGTCGAAGTCTGCCGCCGTCGCGGCGAAGCCTTTCGCCAGTTCGGTGACGGTTTCGATCCAGCGGCGTTCGTGGGCGGGCGGGGCGAACGGATGCGCGGACTCGGTCATGTCCGCATCATGCCGCAATCGCGAAGGCCTCCTCGCCACCCCGAGAATGGCGAAGGAGGCCTTTCACGGTCCGACCGTCACACCCCGGTGCAGGCGGCCGTGGCGAATTCGCCGGAAGCGGTCTTGGTCGAAACCACCGCGCCGTCGACGGTGATCTTGCAGCTGACCGAGCCACCGGTCTCACCCGTGGTGACGGTCAGCGTGCCGCCCTTGTACACACCCTTGTTCTCGACTTCCTTGTGCCACGGCAGCGCCGGAACCGTTTCGGTGACGGGGTTGAGCACCTCGCCGTAGATGACCTCGACGTTCGCGGCATCCCCAGTGATTTCGTAAGACACCTTCGCGGTGCGGTTGAGCTCGTTGTTGACCTCGTCCACGGCCGCGTTGAACACGAAGATCCACACCACGCACACCACGAGCCCGAGCGCGGACAGCGCGATACCGGTGATGGAGAGCCCCTTGTTGGAGGCCTTCCCGTTCTTGACGCGGACGAGACCGATGATCGAGAAGATCAGGCCGAGGATCACCAGCGGCCAGGCGATGACGCCGACGAACGGGATCGGGGAGAAGACCAGCCCCACCAGGCCGAGGACGAAGCCCGTGACGCCGATGCCGTTGCGGGGCGGCATCGGGGCGGCGGGGGCCTGCGGGGCCGGCGTGTGGGGGGTTTGCTGGGTCACGGGTTTTCCTTTCAGAACGGATGAACGAGGCGGCATACAACCAGCGATCGGAAGGTGGCCGCGTCGTCCTCGACGCTCGAACCGTTACGACGAAAGTCGTAACCCGTGCTCCTGGAAGAACCTGTTCCGCTGATGCGGGCGACCAGGCGGGTTTGCGTACGCTCTGCGCATGGGAAGGCGTGTGCTCGGTGTGGTGCTCACCGTGGTGGCGGTCGCGGCGTGCGTGATCAGCAGCATCTTCGTCTTCAGTGCACAGGGGTACCTTCCGGCGACGAAATCTTTCGACCCGACCTGGTGGTCCACGCTCGGGTTCTTCACCGGGATCGCGGCGGCGGTCATGCTCTGCTGGCGGCACAAATGGCCGGAACTCGTCCTCGTCATCGCCTTGGTGCCACCACTTTGCTTCCGCTCCGACGCCCTGGCCGCGTTGGTCGCACTCGCCGCCTTGGCCGCGCACCGCCGCGACCGGCTCCTGTGGATCGGGTCCGTACTGGTCTACCTCGCCACGGCGTGGGCGTTGTTCGGTGACGCCAACCGCCATCCCGACGTGACCGTCGCCGGACAGATCGTCGGCAAGCAATTCTCCGCCGTGCAGCTGATGGGGACACTGACGGTCGCCGTCGTGATGACGGCCGTGCCGCTCACCGTGGGAGTCGTCCGCGGAATGCAGGACACGCTCGCGGTCCGCGAGGCCAAAGAAGAGGAACTCCGCGCCGAAATGACCCGTCGGGCGGAACGCACGCGCATCGCGCGCGAGATGCACGACGTCCTCGGGCACCGGCTTTCCCTGTTGTCACTGCAGGCGGGCGCGCTCGAAGTCAGCAAAGGCGCCGCGACGTCCGAAGCGGCGAAAACCGTTCGCACGACCGCACGCCAGTCACTCGAAGATCTGCGTCAGGTCATCGGTGTCCTGCGCGACGGCCAGGGTTTCACCGAAAACGGCGAGACCGGGCCACACCCCGAACCGCCACAGCCGACGTTGGCGGACATCCCCGAACTGGTCGCCAACGCCCGCGGGGCGGGGCTGGGTGTCAACGTGACGATCCTGCTCGACGACGCGGGTGGTGCGCCGGCGTTGCTCGGTACGACCGCGTACCGGATCGTCCAGGAATCTATGACCAACATCCTGAAGCACGCACCTGGTGCCACGGCCGAGGTTTCGGTTCGCGGCGGACCGGGGCACGGGCTCGTCGTCGAAGTCGTCAATCCGCTGCCCGCGACGGTCGCCGCGGGGAAGCCGCCGAGCGCGGGCACCGGGCTCACGGGCATCGGCGAACGCGTCACCCTGATCGGCGGGAACGTCAGCGCCGGACCGACCGAAGAGCGCACCTTCGCCGTCCGGGCTTGGCTGCCGTGGGGACACCACTAACCTGACCGGGTGAACCAGCGTCCACTACGAGTGCTGCTCGTCGATGACGACCCCCTCGTGCGAACCGGTTTGTCGATGATCCTGTCCAGCACCGACGACATCCGGGTCGTCGCGGAAGCGGGCGACGGGGACGAGGCCGTGCCGAAGGTGACCATGCACGCTCCCGACGTCGTGCTGATGGACATCAGGATGCGGCGGATGAACGGTCTCGCCGCGACAGCCGCCGTCACCGCGCTGGTCAATCCACCGAAAGTCCTCGTGCTGACCACTTACGACCTCGACGAGTACGTCTTCGACGCGCTTGGCGCGGGTGCCAGCGGGTTCCTGCTGAAAGAGGGTTCGCCGCAGGAGATCATCGACGCGGTGCGCGTGGTCGCGGCCGGGGAGGCGATGTTGTCGCCGAGGACGACACGGAAACTCATCGGCCACTTCGTCGCGAACAGGATGAGTCCGCGACGGCACCGCGCACAGGCCGGGCTGGCCACCCTGACCGAACGAGAACGAGAGATCGTCACCGCCGTCGCCCAAGGCGGGACCAACGCCGAGATCGGCGCGGCACTGCACCTGAGCGAGGCGACGGTGAAGACCCACATCACCCGGATCTTCGCGAAACTCGACGCGACCAACCGGGTCCAGCTGACGATCTTCGCCTACGAAGCCGGGCTTGTCGCTCCCTGACGGCCCGCGTCGAGCAGCCCCGCCGCGACGGTCACCCAGAGGATCACGGCGCCGCCGAAACCCGGCACGAGCTGCCAAGCCGCCTTCCATCCCGCGACCGCGAGGACGACCGCGAGCACAGCGGCGACGCACAACGCGGCACTCAACACGAGGAAACGCCGTGACCCGAACAGCTTCGCGAAGGGCAGGAAGTGCAAGCCCACCACGAAAAGCACCCACGCGGGCACGGCTTCGGGAAGTTCGAAGACCGCCGAAAGCACCCTCGCCCCCGCGAAGATCCCCACCAGCATCAGCAACACGGCGATGCCGTACTGCTTACCGAACGGGCTTTCCTCCCGGCCGCCGCCCGGCGGCAGCCCGGCACCCCGCCGCGCTGTCAGAATCAGCCAGCCGACCAGTCCGAGAACCACGACGACACCCGAACCGACCAGCGGCGTCGCTCCACTGGAGACTGAGGAAGCGCCGAAAAACCACCACCCGGCACCGAATCCCACGCCGATCGCGGAACTGATCAGCAAAGTGATCAGATGCCCTTTGGTGAACTGTCCGCCCGCCACGATACTTGGTTCTCCTCCTCCCCCCGGCGGAACAATACCCGTGCGGGCGACGGCGTCAGGCGAGTCCGGCGAGAATGTCCGCGACCTCCCGCGGCCGGATCAGGAACCCCACGTGACTGCTCTCGACCGAGCGCGCGTCGGTCGGGTTGTCCGGGGTGAGTGCGTCCGCCTCCTTGATGAAGCGGTCCTGCAGCGCGATCGGCAACGACCGGTCCTCGGTGAGCCTGATGTAGGTGCGCGGGATCCGGCCCCACGTGGCGGCGTCGGCGCGTTCGGTACCCGCGTCGAGGCTCTCGTCCGGCTCGAGAGTGTTGAGGTAGGCGAGAAACTCCTGCTCGGTGCCGTCCTCGAGCATCGCGATCTTCAACGCGGCCAGCAGCTCGGGATCGGCGGTACGCCAGTTCATCCGGAGCGCGCCGAGCGCCGCGGGGTCGGCGACGACGACCGCGCCGACGTCGTTGAGCGCGCTGCCCGCGTACTCGGGACCCTGCATGTATTCGCCTATGGTCGCGTCGACGCAACACCACGCGGAGATGTAGACGATCCGGTCGATCAGTTCCGGGACGGCGTTGCCGACCCCGGTGAGCGTGGCACCACCGCGGCTGTGCCCCACCAGGATGACCGGCCCGTGCTCGGCGGCCCGGCGCACCATGTCCACTACATGCTCGACGGCTTCGGCGGGAGTTACGTCAGTCATCTTCGAAGGCGCCGTGGCGAGCGCTTCGAGGTCCTGGGGCGCCTGGTAAGCCGCCAGGAAAGCGGCGCCGAAGCCGTGGCCAGGCAGATCGACGGCCAGCGCGCGGTGGCCGAGCAGGGCGAGCTCGCGTTGCAGCGGGCCCCAGGTGAACGAGCCGCTGCTGGAACCGTGCACGAGAACGTAGGTGGGAGTCACGGCTCCATCTTGGCATCGCGACTTTGCCGGGCGATGAGCCAGCGTTCAGTCTGCGCGGGAATCCGCCCCATCAGCGCTTCTGGACGAAATACACCTTGTCGTCGGTCACCGTGCCGACCTGGATCGTCACGTCCCCCGGAGCATCGACGAAGCCGACCCGGAACGTGAGTTCCTTACCCGGCAGGACATCCTGGCTCGGTGACCCGCCGAGGCCCGCTTCGGTGTCGAAGACCTGCTCGGCACTGGTGTTGCCCATCGTGGCCTGGACGAGCAGCATCGCGGCGGACCACGGCTTGTCGGAGTGGTTGACGACCGTCACCTGATAACTCGTCGCCTTGGCCTTCTGGGCCGGAGCCGCGTATTCACTCGTGGTGAAGGCCTTCGGATCCGCGACGGTGATGTCCACGGCGGTGCCGCGATGCGTTTCGCCCACCGCGTACGTCTGGCCGCTCGCCTTCTTGTCCGTTTCGGGCAGGCCGAACTTCTCGTTCAGTTCCTTCACCGCCGCTCCCTGGGCGATGACCGTGAAGACGACGGCAAGCACACACAGCACGACACCGATGGCCGCGAGGATCTTCTTCGAGCCGAAAAGCGCGATCACGCCGAGGACGAACCCGACACCGGCGACCACGGCGGTGAGGTTGTTGAAGAAGATGATCGGTGAGCCGACGACACCGACGATGCCGAGGATGAGCCCGGTCCAGGCGAGTCCCGCGAACTTCGTGGGCCGCGGAGTCGCGTAGGCCAAGGGAGCGGGTGATGGTGGTTGCGGGGTGTACATGTCAGACATCTCCAAGAGGTCGAGTGCGACCGCTAAGGAGGCCGCGCACCAGCCGAGTGCCTGACAGTTCGAGAAAAAGTGGCGTTGTGTTACCGCAGGAGGTTTCCCGTCATCGCAACGTGACCAAGAGCAACCCGAGTGAGTGACTGTCGTACTGAGATCGCCGCTCAGTCCGCGATGAACACCTGTCCGGCTCCGTCGAACCGGTAACCGACTCCGCGCACGGTCGTGATGGGCGCCAGCACGGGTTCGAGTTTGCCGCGGATCTTGCGGATATGGACGTCCACCGTCCGCCCGTTGCCGCCGCTCAGCCCCCACACCTGCGCCATCAGGGTGCCGCGGTCGAAAACGCGGTCCGGATTCCGGCTCAGGAACAGCAGGAGATCGAACTCCAGCCTGGTGAACTCCAGTACCTCTCCGCACAGCAGTACTCGCCGTGAGTCGGGCTCGATGCGCAGGGGTTGCGCGGGGCCGCCGATGCGACGACGTCGTCCGGCGAGTTCGACGACCTTGTCATCGTGGAAAGTGCGCGCCGTCAAAGTCATTCCGACAGTGTCCTCAAAGGACTCAAGCAGGCGTGCGGTGATCGCGGCGGCGTGCTCGGAGTCGGTGCTGACTCGCAAGGCCAAGGTCAGTTCGACGGTCGGTTCCCCGGTCACCACGACTGACTGCGTCATCTCACACCACCCGCACCGGATGCCGCACGACAGCGTCGAAAAGGTAGCCCTGTGTGTTGTGCGGAGTGACGTCCGGCTGGGTGACGCCGGTGATGTCCGTGGCCCTCGCCCGCAGGATGTACGCGCCGGAAACACCTGGACGCCAAGCGATTTCCCAGCGTTGCCACCCGCGATCCGCCGCCGCTCCAACGAATTTCGCCTGCCGCCAGCCGTCACCGGTGTTCACTTCGACGCGCCGGATCCGGCCGTTTCCCGACCATGACCGGCCGCGCAGTACCTGCCTGGCGCCGCCCGCGAACTCGGCGTTCCATGGCAGTTCGAAGGCGCTCTTGACCACCTGCCGCGTCACGACCGTGCCGTCCGCCGGGTAGCCGGGCCCGAGCAACCGGTAGTACTGCGTGTTCCACGGTGAAAACAGCGGCGTTTCCGAAACTTCGATACGCCCCAGCCATTTGATCGACGAGATCCCCACCCACGACGGCACGACGAGCCGCACCGGATGACCGTGGTCCGGCGGCAGTGGCCGCCCGTTCATTTCGTACGCCAGCAACACATCCTGCAACGCCTTCGCGACCGGCAGCGGGCGGCGCACCTTTCCCAAGTTGACCCCCGCGGTGACGTAGTCGGCGTCCAGTCCCTCTGGCAGCACATCCACCGCGTGCCGCGTCAGCCCCGCCTTGGCGAGCACGGTGGCCAAACGGACGCCACGCCAGCGCGCGACCCCGATCGCGCCGAGTTTCCACGCCGTACCGGACACCGTCTGCCCTTGCTGGCTGGTGAAGAAACTCCGGCCATTGCCCGCGCACTCGATGGCGGAGGTGATGGTCTCCGAAGGCAATCGGAGCAAGTCGGCGTAGGTGAACTCGACCGGCCGGTCCGCTGTCGGTGCTCCGCGCAATCCGGTGCCGAACAGCTTCAGCCGCCACGAGCGTGCGTCGATCAGCGGGGTCGAGGTGTGGTTACGGACGAAGAACCGGTCGATCGGCGTCAGATAGCCTTGCCCGCTCAGCGCCTCCCAGCGCGTTTCCGCGTTGGTGCCGTAGACCTCGAAGAACTCCGGCGGCAAGGGTTTCACGATCGGCGCGGCCGCCGACGCCGTCCCCCAGGGCAACGATCCGAACGCCGCCAACGCGAGCCCGCCACCGGCCGTCAGCCGAAGCAACGTGCGCCGCGACAACCCGTCACCTCGCGCCTCCCCCGCCCGCCACTGCGTGAGTCGTGTGCGGTCGTAGGTGGCTTCGTCGGTCAGGCCGCTTCCGGTCATGCGGATCATTGTGAGCAGCAGCCATGCACCCGGACCAGCACGTCCACAGAGCGGAACGTGTGGTGCCCCGGACGGGGATCGAACCCGCACTGGGTCGATTTTAAGTCGACTGCCTCTGCCAGTTGGGCTACCGGGGCACCGACAGCCTAAGCGATGGCCTTCAGTTCGCCGCTTCGGTACGCCGATACTCGAGCCACCGAAGACCGAGCTCGTTCCAAACTGCTTGGTACTCCTCGAACTTCTCGTTGATCAGGCGGGGATCGATCCGTTCGGGCGGGGTCGACGCGATGTAGAAGCTGAGTTCGTCGCGTAGCCGATAGAGCCGGAACTGGACCTCCTCCATCAGGACCCACAGGGACCTCCAGGCGAAGAAGGGCTCGAGCGCGCCGACCACGGTCGTCACGGCCACGAGAGCGAACGCCACACCGGTCCAGCCGTTGAGGTTCTGCAGGCCGAGAATGATCGTGGACACCGCCGAGAGCGCCAGTATCAGCAGCCTGATCGACACGGCGCGCCACCGGAAACGCCTCTTTCGGGAGCGGGCGTGCGCGTTGTCGCGCTCGATCCTCTCCAGGACATGCTTGGCCAGGTCGGCCGGAGTCAGACCGGTGGCGAGCGGCACGGCGGGGACGGACTTCCGGAAGGCCTGCACCGGCTCACCTTAAACGCCGTGAAGGCCTCCTTCCCTACGCTCAAGGTAGGGAAGGAGGCCTTCACGGCAAGCTACGACCTCAGGACTTCGAGAGCCTGTCGAATTCCTCGCGCGGGTTGTTGATCTGGCCGAGCGAGATGACCTCGCGCCGGAACAGGCCGCCGAGCATCCAGTCGAACAGGATGCGGATCTTGCGGTTCCACGTCGGCATCGCCTTGAGGTGGTACGCGCGGTGGAAGAGCCAGGCCGGGAAGCCCTTGATCTTCAGGTTCAGCGCGTCGGCGACACCCTTGTGCAGGCCGAGGCTGGCCACCGCACCCAGGTTCTTGTGGTAGTAGTCCTTCGGCTTGCCGCCGCGGATCACCTTGATGATGTTCTTCGCCAGCAGACGCGCCTGGCGAACGGCGTGCTGCGCGTTCGGCGGGCAGGTCGCGGTCGGGTCCTGCTCGGTGCGCGAGAGGTCCGGCACGGCGGCGTTGTCACCGGCGGTCCAGACGTCGGGGTGCCCGACGACCTGCATCGCGGCGGTGGCCTCGACGCGACCGCGCTTGTCCAGCGGCAGGTCCGAGCTGGCGAGCACCGGGTTCGCCTTCACACCGGCGGTCCAGATGATCGTGTCGGTGTCGAATTCGGTGCCGTCCGAGAGCACGACGTGGCCGTTTTCGAACGATTTCGCCGCTGTCGACAAATAGACTTCGATGCCGCGCTTCTCGAGCTGCTCAACGGTGTACACACCGAGCGTCTCGCGCACCTCGGGAAGGATCCGCCCGGCGGCCTCGACGAGCACCCAGCGGATGTCTTCGACCTTGAGGTTCGGGTAGTAGTTCTCCACCGCGAAGCGAGTCATGTCCTCGAGCTCGGCGAGCGCCTCGATACCGGCGAAGCCGCCGCCGACGACGGTGAACGTCAGCAGTCGCTTGCGCTGCTCGGGATCGAGCGTGCTGGCGGCCTCGTCGAGCTTCGTCATGACGTGGTTGCGCAGGTAGATCGCCTCACCGATGGTCTTGAAGGCGATGCCTTCCTCGACCAGGCCCGGGATCGGCAGGATGCGCGCCACGGCGCCGAGCGCGACCACGAGGACGTCGTAGTTCAGCTGCTCGACGTGCCCGTCGGCGGCTTCGACCGTGACGGCCTTGCGCTCGTGCTCGATCTTCGTCACACGCGCGGTGAGCACGTGGCAGCGCTTGAGCACGCGCCGCAGCGGCACGACCACGTGCCGCGGTTCGATCGCACCGGCCGCCGCCTCGGGCAGGAAGGGGGCATAGGTCATGTGCGGCTGCGGATCAACGACCGTCACGGACGCTTCGTTGGCCCGGAGCATCTTCTGGAGCCCGTACGCCGTGTAGAGCCCGACGTATCCACCACCAAGGACGAGGATCCGCGTCGGTTCCGACTTAACACCAGCCATATTTCTATAGTCGCACCCATCTGCTGAGATCGCTCGTAGACCCCATCCGGCTGTGACCAGCGTCGCCACCGCTTCCGCACCGATTCAGTTGAGGCCGGCCACCGAGGTCGCGGCGGTCAGCACGTCGCACACCATGTCAAGCGTCAGGCGGCCGGTCTGGACATTGCGCTGCGACACGTGGTAACAGCCGAAAAGGCGCAGGTCGCCGAGGCTCGCCTCGGCGCCGTGCCCGAATTTCGGGCGTGGCGCGGGCACCGGCCAGCCAGCCTCCGCGAGGACCGGCAGCAGCGCCTGCCAGCCGAACGCGCCGAGGACCACGACGGCCTTCAACGTCGGCCTCAGCAACGCGAGCTCGGCGGCGAGCCACGATCGGCAGGTGTCCCGCTCCTCAGGTGTCGGCTTGTTGGCGGGCGGCGCGCAGCGGACCGGGGAGACCATCCTGGTCCCGCGCAGTTCGAGACCGTCACCCAGGTGGGTCGATGTGGGCTGCGAGGCGACCCCGACCCGGTGAAGCGCCTTGAAGAGAACGTCACCGGAGGGGTCGCCGGTGAACATGCGACCGGTCCGGTTCGCGCCATGGGCTGACGGAGCGAGCCCGACGATCGCCAGTGACGCGTCCGGCGGGCCGAATCCGGGCACCGGCCGGGCCCAATAGGTCTCGCCGGCGAAGGCCGCACGCTTGACCACGGCGATCTCCTCGCGCCACGCGACCAGCCGCGGGCAAGCGCGGCAGCCGACGACCTCGGCGTCGAGCTCGGCGATCGAAGGGAACCTCATAGCGCCTCCTTCAAGGCGTCGCGGCAGAGGCGGTCGGCGAGGCGGGTCGTCTCGGGCTGCCGGAACGCCGGGCACAGCCGCAGCACCTGGCGGCACGCGTTGTCCAGCGAGATCATGTGGCCGACGGAGACATAGAGGGGCTTCACGCCGTCCTGGGTACGCAGGACGGCGCCGACGACGTCGCCGACGTCCAGCAGCGGCGTCCGGGCGCCGCGCTCCCGGCCCGGCTCGTCGTGTTCGCCGATGAACCGGGTCTTGCCGACCCCGATGGCCGGCAAGCCGGTCACGACGCCGACGTGGCACGCCAGTCCGAATCGGCGTGGATGAGCCAGCCCGTGGCCGTCGCAGACCAGGAGATCGGGAGTGTGTTCGAGCGCGCGGAGGGCGTCGAGCAGTGGCGGCAGCTCCCGGAAGGCGAAAAGGCCCGGTTCGTACGGGAACGAAACCTCGGAAACGACGGTTCGCTCTTCCACGACGCGGAATCCGGAGGTTTCGAGGGTGACCGCGGCAGCCGCGATGAGGCCGCTCTCCTCGTCGTAGGCGACGTCCAGACCGGTGACCGTGAGGATCTCTTGTGGACAGCGATCCTCGAGTTCGACCAGGCCACGCAGGGTTTCCTGGATTCCGACCGCTTCGGCGGCGGTGTTCGGGCGATCATGCGCCGTGACGATGTCCACCCGTACAGACTGCCAGTAAGTTGGGACCATGCCGGACACCAATCCCGATGAGAAGGCCACCGACGAGAAGGACACCCCGTCGGTGGAAACCAAGGTCGAGCCGATCGACGACCTGGTCACCACGAAGCACACGCTGACGCTCAAACGCCGGAAGCTCGCGTACACGGCCCAGACCGGGCGGATCGTGCTGCGGAAGGAGGTCATCACCGACGGCAAGTCCGAAGGCCACAAGGCCAAGGCCGAGGTGTTCCTGACCGCGTACACCCTCGACGACGCGGAGCCCGGCACTCGCCCGGTCACGTTCGCGTTCAACGGCGGGCCCGGTTCGGCGAGCGTCTGGCTGCACATGGGCCTGCTCGGCCCGCGGCGTGTGCTGTCCGGCGACGTCGACGACCCGGTCGCGCCGCCCTACGGCCTGACCGACAACCAGGAAACCCTGCTCGCGCACAGCGACCTGGTGTTCATCGACCCGGTGTCGACCGGCTACTCGCGCGCGGTGGACGGTGAGAAGGCCAAGGAGTACCACGGGTACACCGCCGACATCGAGTCCATCGGCGAGATCATCCGGCTGTGGGTCTCGCGCAAACAGCGCTGGCTTTCGCCGAAGTTCCTGGCGGGCGAGTCTTACGGGACGCTCCGCGCGGCCGGTCTGGCGGCGCATCTGCAGGAACGCCACGGGATGTACCTCAACGGGCTGCTCCTGATCTCCTCCGTGCTCGACCTGGGCACCCTGCGGTTCACCGAGGGCAACGACCTGCCGTACACGCTCTACGTGCCGACGTACGCGGCGATCGCGCACTACCACGGTCTCCACGGCGAACGCCCGCTCGACGACGTCCTCGCGGACGCCGAGGATTTCGCGGCCAAGGAACTCCCCTGGGCCCTCGCGCGCGGCGCGCGTCTGTCCACACAGGATCGCGCCGAAGCCGTGGCGACACTCGCTTCACTCACAGGTCTCAGTGAGTCCTATGTAGACCGGGTGAACCTGCGGATCGAACATGTCCGATTCTTCACGGAACTACTGCGGGACAAGGGTCTCACCGTCGGCCGGATGGACGGCCGGTTCACCACCTGGGAACCCGACGGCGGCCGCGAGCACATGAGCGACGACCCGTCGATCTCACGGATCATCGGCGCCTACGCGAGCGGCCTCAACCACTACGTGCGGGCCGAGCTGGGTTACGAGAACGACCTTCCGTACGAGGTCTTGTCGACGGACGTCTTCAAGGCCTGGTCGTACTCCGACTTCGAGGGTCGCTCCGTGTCCTCTGTGGACTCTCTCGCCTCGGCGATGCGCGCGAATCCGCATTTGCGCGTTCATGTCGCTTTCGGTCACTATGACGGCGCTACGCCTTACTTCGCTTCAGAGCATGTGTTGGCGCGCTTGCAGATTCCCGAGGAGCTGCGGGAGAACATCGACACGGCGTATTATCCGGCCGGGCACATGATGTACGTGCACGAGGAGTCTCGGGTGCGACAGTCGAAGGACCTGGCGAAGTTCGTTAAGAGCGCTTCGGGACAGTAGCGAGTCTCGGTAGTGCAATGAAGGGGCCTTTCCTGGCAAATTTTTTTTTTGACAGGACCCTCCTTTTGCCCCCCAGAGGTGGTCTTTTGTTTCTCCTGGGGCCGAGCAAAAACACCTGCCCCCCC